>CAJUPI010000034.1 GCA_910588125.1 uncultured Lachnospiraceae bacterium | reverse complement strand
TTCCTATTTCTGGATTCCACGCTCTGCCATTTTCCGAAACTAACTTTACGCTATTTGCAGGAAAATTCCGGTATTAAAGGACTTCTTTGGCAATCCGGATGAATTCCCGGGCAGCTTGCGACATATAGTGATCTTTGTAAAAACCAATGCCCAGAGTCCCATGGGCTTTTGGAGAATCCAGAGAGTAAAAATTCATCGCGGTGTGCTGCCGGACTTTGTCATTGAAATCTTTGTGGCTGGAAATAAACATCTTGGGATAAAAAGTGATACCCATACCGCGGATAGCCAGCGCCAGAACAGTCTCAATATTTTCTGTTTCCAGGATGATCTGCGGAGTGATCTGGGCATCTTCAAACATCTCGTCAGCCAGAGTGCGGACACGGTTTCCTTTATTGATCATCAGGAAAGGGCAGTGGCTCAATAAGGCCAGATCGGTATGCCCTTCCAGCTGAGCCCGGATCTCACTGGCATGTCCGGGAAAGGAACGTTCCAGAACGGCATCAGATACAGCCAACAGGATCTCTTCTTCACAGATGGGGACTGTGCCGACATTTTCCACCCGGAAGGGAAGCATGCCAATAATAAGATCGACATCTCCATGAAGCAGGCCCTGATCCAGCTCGGTAGAGTTGCCTTCCACCAGGCACAAATCAATATTGGGGAATTGTTCCCGATAGATCGGCAGGATTTCCGGCAGAATGACGCGTCCCCGGGTATGGGAGACGCCGATGGTCAGCTTGCCAATGGAAAAATCTTTGATATCGGCCAGCTCCCGATAAGTTTCATCTTTAAGAGCCAGGAGCTGTCTGGCCCGCTTTTTCAAAGCTTGGCCGGCATAAGTAAGAGTCAGCGGGCTGGTACGGTTAAACAAAACAACATCAAATTCTTTTTCCATGTTCAGAATATGGTTGCTCAGGGATTGCTGAGAAATAAAAAGCCTTCTGGCAGCCTTGGTAAAGTTCAGTTCTTCGGCGGCGGCCAGGAAATACTCCAGATTCAGAAAGTTAATCATGGACGGTGTCTCCTCCTGAAGTCAAAAGCTTTTGTAAAGAAGGAAGGAATACGGCGGCCTGTTCCAGAGAACGGTTGACAACCAGTTCCTCGGGAAACTGCATTTCTTCCAGAAGCGAATGGAGATAAGCGTGGTTACCGACATCCGCTTCACAGTGAGCGTCACTGTCCAGAATTACGGATACCTGGTATTGGAGACAGTATTCCAGGATGGAGATCATATTCTGGCGGGAGTTCTTACGGTTGCAGCCAGGGGCGAGGGAGCTGTTGTTGAGTTCTAAAAGCACATGGTTTTCCTTGGCGGCACAGACCAGCGTTTCATAATCCGCCGGAAAACGGCCGTCATCCGGGTGGCCGATAATCTGTACGGCAGGATTTTTCATGGCGCCGAGATAGGCAGCGGTATTCTGGGCAACCGTGCCGCAGGTATAGCAGGGATCGTGAATACTGGCTATCCCCAGATCCAGGCTTTTTTGATAGCGCGGTTCCAGATCAATATTGCCCTCATGATCAATTATATTCAGTTCGCAGCCCATCATCAGGCGGATGCCCTGGATCTGCCTGGGGATCACTTTAAAATTAAGAAAATAAAAGGGATGGCAGGCGCCGGGAATCCTGGGGGCATGTTCGGTTACGCCTAGAAGCTTAAGGCCTTTTGAAGCGGCAGCATGAATCATCTCATAAAGTGTGTTGTAGGCATGCCCGCTGACAATGGTGTGGGTATGCAGATCTAAGATATCGTTCATGGTAAGAGTCCTTTTTTGATTTCGTATTCTGTGGCCAGTAATTTGAGCACAGATGTAATTTTTGAAAAACATCCCTTAAATTATAGAAGGGTTAAAGATGAAATTGCAGATAAAAAAAGGTCATCTCGAGTATCAATGCCATTAAGTTTAGCTCTGAGAATACTCAGCCAGGGAACAAGGAGCGGGAAGCGGCCGGAAATGGTCTGCTGATTTTGACTTTGCAGGGATTTAGAAGTCCTTAAATCCCTGAGTTTTGCCTTGAAACGAAAATCCACTCTGTCTGAGCGAAGCGAGTTTGGGGATTTTCGTTTCGCTTTTCGCAAAAATCAGAGATTTTAGGAATTCTTGATCCCGAAACCGGAAAAAGCGGCAGACCAATTCCGGCCGCTTCCCGCTCCTTGTTCCCTGGCGTACCTTCTGAGAAAATTAACTTAATGACATTATTTCGAGTATAGCATATTTTTCCGCAGAAAACTATAGAAAAATACGTGAAAATGTGGTAAAGTCTTCGTAGCAGCCGGAACGATTAAATTCTGTTCCGGTAATGAGGCAGAAGTGAAGGAGTGTTGGAGATGAATGAAGAAGTAATGAACACAGAAGTAAATGCAGCAGCTGCGCAAGAGGCAGCAGTGGCCGAGGCGGCAAAACCAGAACCGGCGGAGACCATGGCGGATTTTGCCAGCGAGCTGGAGGCTTCTTATAAGGAGTTTGATGAACGCCATAATGATTACCAGGAGCAGGAGGGGCCAGATGCCCAGAAGTGGGCGAATCTGCTGCAGATGATGCAGGAGAAGACGGTCACAAAGGTAAAGATCAAAGAAGTGGTGAAATCAGGTGTTGTGGCATATATTGACGATATCCAGGGATTTATTCCGGCATCTCATATTTCCACCAAGTATGTGGAAAAGTTGGAAGATTGGGTCGGAAAATATCTGGAAGTAGTGCCGATTACTGTGGAACCGGAGCGCAAAAAGCTGGTGCTGTCCGGCCGTGTGGTGATGAAGGACAAAGAAGCGGCAGAGAAAGCTGCCAAGATGGCTGCCGTCAAGGTGGGAGCCGTACTGGAAGGCACTGTGGACAGTATCAAGGATTATGGAGCGTTTGTAGATCTGGAGAGCGGTGTTACCGGGCTTTTGCATGTGTCCCAGATCAGCAACCAGCGGATCAAGCATCCTGGTGTAGTGCTGAAAGAAGGCCAGAAGGTAACCGTCAAGGTCATTGGCGTGGGGGATGGCCGTATCAGTCTCAGTATGAAGGCATTAGAGCAGGAAGAGGAACCTAAGGAGGAAGTATTTAACTACAAGGAGTCCGGAGCCGCCACCACAGGACTTGCCTCCTTGCTGAAGAATATCAAACTTTGAACAACCATATTTCCAGGCAGCACAGTCAGATTGACCAGTGGAAATCCATCATGTTTTTGTACGATTCCGCACTGAAGGAGATCAACACCAAGATTGAGATTCTGAACAGTGAGTTTGTCCATATCTATGGGCATACGCCGATTGAGCATATCAAATCCCGGTTAAAGACGCCAGACAGTATTGTCAAGAAGCTGAAACGCGATGGGGAAGAGGTCACTATCCAAAATATGGTGGAGAAGCTCAATGACATTGCCGGGATCCGGATTATCTGCTCTTATACTCAGGATATCTATCAGATAGCAGATATGATTGCCCGGCAAAGCGATGTGACGATTCTGCAGGTGAAAGATTATATCAGGAATCCCAAGCCCAATGGTTATAAAAGCTACCATATGGTAGTGACGATACCTATCTATTTGAGCCAGGGACCGGCAGAAACCAAGGTGGAGATTCAGATCCGAACGGTGGCAATGGATTTTTGGGCCAGTCTGGAGCATAAGATCTATTATAAATTTGAAGGAAATGCCCCTGCCAATTTGCAGGCAGAGCTGAAGGCATGCGCCGCGGTGGTGGATATGCTGGATGATAAGATGTTCTCATTGAATCAGATGATTTTATCACTGGGGGAGGAACAGAAAGAGTGAAAGTACAATGAAGACCTTAACAAAAGACACATGGCTGATGATTCGGCAGAATCTGGGAAATGTTCTTTTGTTTGAGCTTCTATACCGGGGAATTGTGCTGCCGGTGTATCTTCGGCTGGTGAACCGGGGACTGCGATGGGCGCTTGCAATGGCAGGATACAGCTATCTGACGGCGGCCAATCTGACAGATTTTCTCGGCCGGCCGTGGACATTGTCGGTAATGTTGGCTTTTGGATTGATCGGATTACTTTTGATCGAGCTGGAAGCTGCCGCACTGATCACCGCATTTCAGGGGTCGGCCTGTCAACAGAAGCTGGCCCCTTTCCGTATTTTTTGGGGCGGGGTTCATAAGACGGCAGAGGAGATGGGAAAATGGAACTGGCGGTTGGGATTGCTTTTTTTGCCTCACTATTTAGTGGTGAATCTGCTGGTGATATTTCGCTGCCTTTCTCATATCCGGCCGGTAAACTTTGTGATCCAGGAGCTGTTAGACCAAAGGGGAATGCCGTTTTTTGTGACGGCTTTTTTATTGTTGTGTGTGGTGGTTTCGCTGTTTATTGTCTTCCTTGGCTTCGGATGCATGGCGGATCAGATGAAATTTGCAGCGGCATGGAAAAAAAGCCGCCAGCTTTTGAAGGGAAGGCATCTCAGGGTAGCGGCCCTTTTGCTGGTGTGTAATCTGGCAGTGGCGTCGGCAGTGATTGCGGTATATTTGTTTTTGGTATTTGTGGTGGCCGTTTTCGTAGTGTTATTTGCCAGACAGAATCTGGCGATGGCAGTCCTTTTGATCGTAGCGGAGCGAGTGGAGAGGCTTATGCTGTTTGCCGGGGGCATTTTGATGATTGTGGCTGACTTTGCCGCCTGTGCTTCTGTATATTACCGATATGGCTGCCACTACTATTGTCCGGGGCGGCAGCGGGTGAGCTATCCCCCTAAGGGGTCGGCGGCCCGCGGCAGGGCGGCGGCTGTGGCGGCTATTCTTGTGGCGGCCGGTTTTTTGTATATTCTGGATATGATTTACCATGGTTTTTCTTTGTCAGACGACATGATTTCCCAGACACAGATCACAGCACATCGGGGGAGCTCCCGTTCGGCGCCGGAGAATACCATGGCAGCGATTGCGGCAGCGATTGAAGAGATGGCGGATTATGTGGAGCTGGACGTCCAGCTGACAAAGGATGATGTGATGGTGCTGGGACATGATGCCACTCTGAAGCGAGTGGCAGGGGTGAACCGCCCGATCGCTTCTTTAACCTGGGAGGATCTGCAAGAGCTGGAGGTGGGGAGCTGGTTTTCACCGGAATTTGCCGGTGAACCGATTCCGATGCTGGAAGAGGCGCTGGATTTTTGCAAGGGAAAGATTTACCTGAATATTGAAATCAAGAATCTGGGTAAAGAAAGCCAGCTGCCGGAAAGAGTGGTGCGGCTGATCCGGGAAAAAGGGATGGAAGAACAGTGTGTGGTGACATCTACCAGCTTAGGATACCTGGAACGGGTAAAGCTGTTGGCGCCAGAGCTGCGGACGGGGTATATTCTGTCTGCCGCCTATGGGGATTTTTATTTTGAAGAGAGAGCTGACTTTATCAGTATCCGGGCGAGCTTTGTCAACCGTCAGATGGTGGAGAGAGCGCATGCCCGGGGGATGGCAGTCCATGCCTGGACCGTGAATTCCAAGAGCGAGATGGAACGGCTGCGCCTGATGGAGGTGGATAATTTGATTACCGATTATCCGGTTCTGGCAAGAGAGATTATATATCGGGAAGAGGCGACAGAAACGCTGGTGGAGTATTTGCGCCTGGTGTTTCAATAGTGCATAGAGGAGAAGATTATGAGAGTTGTTCTGCAACGGGTGTCCCATGCCTGCGTTAAGGTAGACGAAAAAACAATCGGAGAGATTGGAAAAGGATTTTTGATTTTGCTGGGAGTGGCAGATACCGATACAAAAGCAGCGGCGGATCGGATGGCGGATAAGATCTGTAAGCTGCGGATATTTGAAGACAGCCAGGGCAAGACCAACCTGTCGCTGGCAGATGTGGATGGTGAGCTTCTGGTAGTCAGCCAGTTTACGCTTTATGCAGACTGCCATAAGGGGAACCGGCCCAGCTTTATTGGGGCGGGGACGCCGGAAAAGGCAAACGGGCTGTATGAGTATTTCATGGAGCGGTGCCGGCTGTATGTGAAGAGAGTGGAGCATGGAAGCTTTGGGGCGGATATGAAGGTGGAGCTTTTAAACGACGGCCCTTTCACGCTGGTGCTGGAAGGAGATGAACGGGGGATTCGTAGCTAAGGCGGGATGCAAAAGAAGCTGGAAAAGGAAAGCGATCAGGAAAAGGAGGATAAATGATATGGATCAGGAAAAGGAGAAATCGGCAGGTAAGCTTCTGGAGGAGCAGCTGACATGGAAATTTCCTCATATAGGAAAAAAGGCGCCAAAGCAAACAGAGGAAGCAGCGGCTTTTTGTGAAGGCTATAAAGAATTTCTGAATCAGGGGAAGACCGAGCGGGAATGCGTGGCAAAGGCGGTGGAAATGCTGGAAGCGGCAGGCTATCGCCCTTTAAGCATGACAGAAAAATACCGGCCGGGGGATAAAGTATACCTGGTGAACCGGCAGAAGTCTATTCTGGCGACTACATTTGGCGAAGAGCCGCTGAATAAGGGAGTAAGGATTAACGGCGCCCATATTGATTCGCCACGGCTGGATTTGAAGCCTTATCCCTTGTATGAGAAAAGCGATATAGCTTATTTGAAAACCCATTATTATGGCGGGATCCGGAAGTATCAGTGGGGGACTGTGCCGCTGGCCCTTCATGGTGTGGTGGTGAAAAAGGATGGGGAGGCGGTGAGAATTTGCATCGGTGAGCAGACCGGAGATCCGGTGTTTTGCGTGACTGACTTGTTGCCCCATCTGGCAGCAAAGCAGAATGAGCGGAAGCTGGCGGAAGGGCTTAAGGGTGAAGAGCTAAATATTGTAATAGGCTCATTGCCGTTTGCCGATGAAGAGGTAAAGGAACCGGTAAAGTTGTTGGCTTTGCAGATCCTCTATGATAAGTATGGAATGACAGAGGCGGATTTTTTACGGGCAGAGATAGAATTAGTGCCGGCTCAGAAGGCGGTGGATGTGGGATTGGATCGCAGCCTGGTGGGAGCCTACGGACAGGATGACCGGGTTTGCGCTTATACGGCGCTGATGGCGGAGATTGAGACAAAGAATCCACGATATACAACCGTGACGGTATTGACGGATAAGGAGGAGATCGGATCGGAGGGGAATACCGGAATGAATTCGGCGTATCTCAGGCATTATATTGAGGATTTGGCGGAGCTGGCAGGAGTTCGGGCCCGTGAAGTACTGCGGAATTCTTTGTGTCTGTCTTCCGATGTCAATGCGGCTTACGATCCCACTTTTTCTGATGTGTTTGAGGCGAATAATGCCAGCTATATCAATAAGGGCTGCGTGCTGACAAAATATACGGGTGCCCGGGGAAAATCCGGAGCTAACGATGCCAGTGCAGAGACGATGGCAAAGGTGATTGCGGCTATGGATAATGAGGGGGTTTACTGGCAGGCAGGTGAGCTGGGAGCGGTGGATCAGGGCGGCGGCGGCACGATTGCCAAGTATGTGGCACAGTTGGACGTTGATGTAGTGGACCTGGGAGTACCGATCCTTTCTATGCATGCCCCGTTTGAGCTGGCGTCTAAGCTGGATGTGTATAATACCTATAAAGCGTTTATGGCATTTTATAAGGTATGAGAAACGACTAATCTGAATTTTTTGTGAATTTATTATGAAAAAGGTTTTTTTTAGAATTGGGGTGTGGTATAAATGGAAAAGGCATGCCGTAGAGAGGGAAGGAGAGGCTGCCGGTAGACAAGCTGGAAAATTTTAAGAAAGAGGAAAAGAGATCAGGATGAGAAAATTTGTAAGGCCGCTTTTGTGCGGTATGATGGCTATGGCGCTGGTGACTGGATGCTCGAAGAAGCAGGAGGCCGGGGAGACGACTGCAAAGGAGAAGGTGGAGGAAACCTCCGAAGGGGATTTGGCGGCAGGGGAACAGGCAGCAGAGATTGATCTGGGAGAGGTGACATCGCTGGGAGAGTATAAAGGACTGGAGATAACACGGATGTCCACAGAGGTATCAGATGAGGAGCTGGATGCACGGATTCAGAGCATTCTGGATGCCAATCCGGAGTATGTGGCCATTACCGATCGGGCGGCGGAGAATGGCGATATTGTAGATATTGATTATGTGGGTATGAAGGACGGAGTGGCTTTTGACGGCGGCACTGCTCAGGGCTATAAGCTGGAGCTGGGTTCCCATAGCTTCATTGACGGATTTGAGGAAGGCCTGATCGGTGTCAAACCGGGAGATGAAAAGAGCCTGAATCTGACATTTCCGGAGCAGTACCATTCTGAGGAGCTGGCCGGACAGGAAGTCGTGTTTGATGTGACAGTCAATGGGATTGAGGAGAAAAAAGATGCGGTGCTGGATGACAGCTTCGTCCAGCGGATGTCAGATTTCAGCACAGTTGACGAGTTTAAAGCAGATACGCTGGCTGATATGCAGGAGGAAAAGGGACAGCAGGCGGATCAACAGTTGGAGAACGATATATTTCTGGCTGCTGTAGAGAATTCGGAATTTGAGTTAAATCAGGAGGCTGTGGATAACCAGTACAACAATCAGCTGAGTTATTATAGCAGTATGGTAAGCATGTACGGTATGGAGCTGGCGGATTATGTAAGTATGTTTGGCATGACGGAGGAACAGTTTCAGGAGGATCTGCTAAAGTCCGCCGAGATCTCGATCAAACAGCAATTGCTGGTGAAAGCCATCGCCGAGAAAGAGGGACTTCAGGTAGAGGAGGCAGACAGGGAGCTCGTGGCAGAGCAGTACGGCATGGATGTGAAGACCTTGCAGGATACCTATGGGGAGGAAGCTGTAGATACCACGGCGATGATGTATAATGTGGTAAACTTTTTGAAGGATAATGCAAATATAAAGTAAGACGATACCCGGCGACGGTTGCGGGAGCGCCAAGGTCATAGGACAATCAAAAAGTTTCCAGAAGAAAGATAAGCTTTGCGTGGCTGAGACAGGGGCCCGCCGGAAGACGATCCGGGATTTGAAGAAATCTCTGGCAGTTTTTCGGCGGGAATTCCTATTATACGGGAAATAAATAGAAAAATTTGACAAAAATCCCCATAAAATTGTTATTTTTTTAATTTTTGTTAATGAAATTTTTTATCGCTTGTGTTACAATAAAAAACGTGACGAAGTCCATCAGAATCGTCGGAGAGGGGTAACGGTTCAGATATCTGAATGGTTACAGAGCGGGGATACCGGCTGTTCTGCAAGAGGCACTTTCCGGATGCTGGGAATATCCGGAAATATCACGAAGTATCCAAAAAAACGCGCCGGTGACGCGTTTTGTCGGACTCTCAAAAATAAAGGAGGATAAAAAAGTATGGGATACAAAGTCAGCTTCGAAGAAGTGAATAAGATCTTCGACCAGCTCCAGGGCGAATACGAGATATGGGCCCCCAAGAGATTTGCCGGAAAAGGCCGGTACTCCGATACGGATATCATCAAATATGACAAGGTGTCTAAGGTAGAGGAGATTGAGTTTAAGGAAAAATCCGATTATCCGGCCAAGGAGGTTTTAAGCCCGGTTACCCAGTCCCTGTTCTACTTTACTGAGGATGAGTTCCGTGAGAGCAAGGCAACCAGCAAGAAGCTGCTGATTTTTATGCGTCCGTGCGATATCAATGCGCAGCATCATCAGGAGAAGATCTATCTGGAGAACGGCGGCTTTGCCGATATGTATTATCAGCGGATGAATGAGAAGGTCAAGATCGTGATGATCGAATGTACTGAGGGCTGGGATACCTGCTTCTGCGTGAGCATGGGATCCAACAAGGCCGAGGATTATGCACTGGCTGTCCGTGTGGGCGAAGGAGAGCTGACCGTGGATGTGAAGGATGAGGCGTTTGCCCCGTTATTTGCCGAGGCTGCTGCCGCTGATTTCAAACCGGAGTTTATCGAGAAGAACGAGATTGAGCTTACGATTCCTGAGATTCCGAATAAGGAGGTTCTGACCAAGTTAAAGAGCCATCCGATGTGGAATGAATACAACAAGCGCTGTATTTCCTGCGGTTCCTGTACAGTAGCCTGCAGCACCTGCACCTGCTTTAGTACCACGGATGTGATTTACAATGAGAACACCAACGTAGGTGAGAGAAAGAGAACCACCGCTTCCTGCCAGATCGAGGGCTTTACCGACATGGCCGGCGGACATGTGTTCCGCAAGACGGCGGCTGACAGAATGCGCTATAAAGTGCTTCATAAGTTCCACGACTACAAGGCACGTTTCAAAGATTTCCACATGTGTGTGGGCTGCGGCCGTTGTACCAGCAGATGTCCGGAATTTATCTCTATCACCGCTACCGTGAACAAGATGGCGAAGGCGATCGATGAGATCCTTGCAGAAGAAAGCAAATAAGGAAGGGGGACGAACAGAATGAATAATATTGTAAAACCGGTTCCGTGTAAGATTCTGGAAGTTAAGAAAGAAAGCAAATTAGAATATACCTTTAAAGTGGAAACCGATATCAAGCCTGCCCACGGGCAGTTTTTACAACTCTCCATTCCGAAGATCGGCGAGGCGCCCATCTCTGTCAGCGCTTACGGCGATGGCTGGATTGATTTTACCATCCGTTCCGTCGGCAAGGTGACGGACGAGATTTTCACCAAGGGCCCGGGCGATGTCCTGTTCCTGCGCGGCGCTTACGGCAAGGGTTGGCCGGTAGATAAGTTTGAAGGCAAGCATGTGGTCGTGATTACCGGCGGTACTGGCCTGGCTCCGGTGAGAAGCATGCTGAACAAGTTCTACAATGAACCGGAATATACCAAGAGCGTTACCCTGATTACCGGCTTTAAGAATGAAGAAGGTATCGTATTTAAGAATGAGCTGGAGAAATGGAAAGACCGTTTCACCACCTTCTATACCCTGGATGCGGAGAAGAAGGAAGGCTGGAATACTGGTTTTGTGACCGAGTTCGTTTCCAAGGTTGACTGGGCGTCCTTTGGCGATAACTATGAGGTGGTCATCGTGGGTCCGCCGCCAATGATGAAGTTCACCGGCATCGAGTGCAGCAAGTGCGGCGTGCCGGATGAGAAGATTTGGGTATCCTTTGAGCGCAGGATGTCCTGTGCGGTAGGTAAGTGCGGCCATTGCCGTATCGATGAGGTATATGTATGCCTGGAGGGTCCGGTGTTTAACTACACTCAGGCAAAATATCTGGTAGACTAAGGAAGGGAGCGTAAAAATATGAATCACGATATCGACGTTAAGAAAGTCCGTATAAATTGTTACAGACAGTCCAAGGTTGCGGGAGAATTCATGCTTCAGCTGCGCGTTCCCGGCGGTCTGATCAATGCCAAGCACCTGTCTCTGGTTCAGGAGCTGTGTGAGACCTATGGAAACGGAACGTTCCATATGGGCACTCGTCAGACATTGAATGTACCGGGCATCAAATATGAGAATATTGAAGCCTGCAATAAGAAAATCCAGGAATATATCAAGGACGTAGACGTGGAGATGTGCGGAGTGGATATGGAGACGATCGCCCATCAGCCGGCAGAGTATGATCCGCAGAGCGGTTATCCGACCATCGGCGCCCGCAACATCATGTCCTGTATTGGTAACGCCCATTGTATCAAGGGCAATGCCAACACCTATGAGCTGGCAAGAAAGATTGAGAAGCTGATTTTCCCGTCTCATTATCATATTAAGGTGGCAGTAGCCGGTTGTCCAAACGACTGTGTGAAGGCGAACTTCAACGATTTTGGTGTGATGGGTATCAATAAGATGGTCTATGATTATGACCGTTGTATCGGCTGCGGTGCCTGTGCAAGAGCTTGTGAGCATCACGCAACAGGCGTGCTGACTCTGAATAAAGATGGCAAGATTGATAAGGATACCTGCTGTTGCGTAGGCTGTGGCGAGTGTGTCATTGCTTGCCCGACTAGCGCATGGACTAGGAATCCGAAGAAGCTGTATCGCGTCACCTTAGGCGGACGTACCGGCAAGCAGAATCCGCGTTCCGGTAAGCTGTTCTTAAACTGGGTGACCGAGGATGTGGTGTTGGGAATGTTTGCTAACTGGCAGAAGTTCTCTGCATGGGCTCTTGACTATAAGCCGGAGTATCTGCATGGCGGACATCTGATTGACCGTGTAGGCTATAAGGCGTTTGTGAAGCACATCTTTGAGGGGGTTGAGTTCAATCCGGAAGCAAAGATGGCGGATGATATCTACTGGGCTGAGAATGAGCAGAGAGGCAATATGCACGTGATGCCGCTGTCTCAGCATAAGCATGCAGGCCCGCAGGCGTAAAGGGAAAGAGTCCCTGAGAGGAAATTTGTAAAGAAAAAAGCGTTATAAAATAAGCCATTCGCTATTTTCCTATCCTGTGTTTTTGAATGGTCGGACACGGGATGCTGGAAATGGCGGATGGCTTATATTCTGTCCAGATACCGTTTTTAAAAACGATCACGTTTGCGGATGATCAGGCATTAGCAGGCATCCCCCTTTAATACAGTTCCGATATCTCCGTTAATACATATAGATTGTCTCTCGATCTCCTTCGGGCAGATCGCTTCCCCATTATTTACGCAGAGATACACCGCCTTCGGATTCTTTGCCGTCATCTGCCAGAAAGGGTATTTAATGATTCCTGGGGTGTTGCTGCCGACTCCTAATTCCAGATATAAAACATTCCCCTCCTTATGGCAGCGCAAAAAGTCCTGATATCTTTTGGCGGCCGCATACCATCCATCGTCCTCCACAAAGGTATTATCTGCCCGCAGATTCATGGACATAGGTGCACCGCAACGTGGACAGAGGGGGATCAGTTCAGAAGGAATGCGCATATTTTGTTGCATTTTAACCATCTTTTTGACAATGATTTCGTTGTCATAGGTTTTGTTATGGCAGGGTTTTGAACATTGCCATAGGCCGTAATCGCCCTGCGTATAAAATAACCGCTGTTTCTCAAAGCCTGCCTTTTGGAAGCAGTGATCCACATTCGTTGTCAAAACAAAGTAGTCTTTATCCTTTACCAGATGAAGCAGCTTATCATAGACGGGCTTGGGTGCATTTTGATAGCGATTTATGCATATATAACGACTCCAGTAGGCCCAGTGCTCTTCTGGCGTTGGGTATGGATAAAAGCCGGCAGAATACATATCCTTAAAACCATATTTTTTTATAAAATCCGGGAAATTATCTTCAAAGCGTTTGCCGGAATAGGTAAAACCGGCGGAGGCGGAAAGCCCGGCTCCGGCACCTATCAGGACAGCATCTGCATTCTTGATTTTTTCTTGCCATTTTTCTGGATTATTCCAGTAATTGCCTGTAGATTTCATAGTCGTCATCTTTGAATACATTGAAAACCACCTCCAACGGATCCGGTTTTTCTCTTAGAAAATGTTGCACTGTTTGAACGGCGGTTTCTGCGGCTTTTTTGCCGGGAAAATGAAATTCGCCAGTGGATATACAGCAAAAAGCAATGCTTTTTAATTGATGTTTTGCCGCCAGCTCTAAGCAGGAACGGTAACAGCTTGACAGTAACTCGCAATCCTTTTTGGTAACCTGCCCATGGATAATCGGGCCAACGGTATGGAGGACATAGTGGCAGGGAAGATTGTAAGCTTTGGTGATTTTTGCTTTCCCTGTGGGTTCTTCTGTTTTTTGCATCGCCATAATGCGGGAACATTCCAGGCGAAGCTCCACGCCGGCGGCTGAGTGGATGGCATTGTCAATGCATCCATGACAGGGGATAAAGCAACCAAGCATAGCGCGATTAGCGGCATTGACAATAGCGTCAACAGCCAGCCGGGTAATATCACCCTGCCATAGATAAATACCCGGTTGTACAGGGGAAAGAGAAGAAAGGGGGACAATACCCTTTGCCTCCTGTTCCTTCCGCAAATAGGCATCCTGTATGGATAAAAATTCCTGAGAAACGGGCTTTGGAGAACGTACATTCATGAGGGAGCGCAGCATGCGTTTTTGAGCTGTTTCCGCATCTGGTATCGAGACGGCTTCCCAGTTCGGATTTTCATCGATAAGATATTTTATCAGATAGATAAGCCTTTCTTTTTGTGTCATGTTTTCTCCTGTATGTGATTTAGACATCGGCTACCACAGAGATTCTTTGCTGAATGTGATTTCCCTCTAAGGCTTCATCGATCATGGCAACCGCATAGTCGGCATAGCTGATTACACTTTCTCCCTGGGAATTTAATATCAGCTCTTCCCCGCCTAAAATATATTTTCCACTTCTTTTTCCATCTGCCTGGAAATCTCCGGCAGGGCTGAGATAGGTCCATTTTACATCGGTTCTGGTGCGAAGCTCATCAAGGGCTTTTCCCATGTGGGAGGCCAGTGGCTTAAATAATTCCGGAAAATCTGTTCCATCCATCACCTGTATTGTATGTTCCGGATTTACATAAAGGCTGCCGGCGCCACCCACAACAAGAAGCCGGGTTTCTTTGCCACTCACAAGATCACAAAGATGTTTCAGAGAGGTGCTGTGCAGAGGCAGTGTCTCTGGCGTCCATGCGCCAAAGGCGTCGATGACCACATCAAAGCCCTCTAGGTCGGCTGTGGTTAAATCAAAAAGATCTTTCTTAATGACAGCGGCAGCGTCTGATTGGTTTTCTCCACGTACTACGGCTGTAACGTCAATACCTCTGGCAACGGCCTCCTTAACGAGCATTTTTCCTTCCTTCCCGTTAGCACAAATAACTGCGATTTTCATAGGAATACCTCCTTGTTTTGATTTATTGATAGTTTGTTTACCGTGCTTACAGGATTATCATATAGCGGTAAAGACGGAAAGTAAAGTAAGCACTTTTATGTGCTATAGTTACCAGGAAGAAACGATTGCCAAGGATTACGGGTTAAACTTACGGGATAAAATAGAAAAACAGAAGAAAAATCCACAAGGGAATCCTCAGCTGGACAATACAAGAAAAAGAAGTTCGACAAATAGGCACAAAAGATTTATAATAAAAACACGCAAACAGGAGGGTGCAGAAATGAACCAGAATAATCAGAGGCAACAGATAAACTATGTATTTTTTCTGTTGCTTGGCTCTGTCATATACGGAATCGGGACACATTGCTTTGTGATGCCGGCCAATATTGCGCCGGGAGGCGCAGCCGGATTGGCGCTGATTGTCAATTATCTGAGCGGGTTGCCAGTGGGAGTTTTGACTATCCTTTTCAATGTTCCGCTGCTGGTATTGGCGTGGTATATGCTTAGCCGGCGGTTCGTGATAACTACCGGAATTGCCTGTGTAGTCTGTTCGGTGATTCTGGATTTTGCGGTTACCCCATTGTTTCCGATCTATGAGGGAGATCGGCTGATGAGCAGCCTGTTCGGCGGGATTCTGGTGGGCATTGGCATGTCCTGTATTTTTATGACGGGTTCCACTACCGGAGGTACGGATATCCTGGGTTATATTTTGCAAAAAAAGAAGCCACATATATCCATCGGAAAAGCCCTGCTGATGGTGGACGGGATTATCTTGCTTTTGTCGATCTATGTGTTTCAGAATGTGGAGGCGGGGCTTTTTGGATTGATTAGCTTGTTTGCCCAGACAAGAGTGATGGATGCCATCATTTATGGAAATGATATTGGGAGTATGGTTACGATTGTAACCAGATATCCGGAGAAAATTACGGAAGGGATTTTGGGGGAGCTTGAGCGAAGTGCGACGGTAATGGATGCAAAAGGTGCCTATAGCGGAGCGGATGTGAAGGTGCTTCTTTGCAGTATCCGTAAGCATGAGTTTTATAAATTGAAGAGGATCATTTACTCTGCGGATCCCAATGCGTTTATTATGGTGACAGAGACAACAGAAGTTTTTGGAGAAGGATTTAAAGGGATGGACGGGCAGTAGATATCCCTTTTTGAGGAAGTCGCGCCCGGACTTGTATTTTATGAAAAAAAACAGTATACTGGTCAATGTCATTAAGTTTAGCGCTGAGAAGACTCAACCAGGGAAAATTAACTAAATGACATTGGTATACTGGTGAGAGTATGGCATGATGATTAAACGGGGAGGGACAGGAAAACGACGATGAAACTTCGGATAGGGACGAGAAAAAGCAGACTGGCCATGGTACAGACGGAGCTGGTAAGGGATGCGCTGCTGGCGCATTTTCCCGATATGGAGATAGAACTGGTGCCGATCAGCACAAAGGGAGATAAGCAGCTTGACCGGTCGCTTACCAGCTTTGGCGGAAAAGGTGTGTTTACTCGTGAGCTGGAGGAGGCGCTTTTGCGGGGAGAAGTTGATATGGCGGTGCATAGCGCCAAAGATATGCCAATGGAGTTCCCTAAGGGGCTGGAGTTAGGGGCGGTACTTTGCCGGGAGGATCCGCGGGATGTGCTGGTGACCACAAGTGGGATTTTGGCATGCAGGCTGCCTGCCGGGAGCGTGATTGGCACCAGCAGCCTGCGGCGGGAGCTGCAGATCCGGCGGCTGAATCCGCAGGTACAGATTCGGCTCTTACGGGGGAATGTGCAGACGCGGCTGGAGAAGTTAAAAACCGGTGATTATGACGGGATTTTACTGGCAGCGGCAGGACTGAAGCGGTTGGGGCTTACAAAGCAGGACGGGCTGTCTTTGGAGTACCTGGATACAAAAGAATTTATTCCGGCACCGGGACAGGGAATCTTGGCAGTAGAGATTCGGAAAGGAGAGCTGTGCGAGGTGATGGCGGCGATTCATTCGCCGGAGGACGCGGCGATGCTGCGGGCGGAGAGGGAGTATCTGACGCTTCTGGGCGGAAGCTGCAATGCGCCATGCGCGGCTTATTGCCGGCAGGAGGGGGAGCGGCTGGTGATGGCGGCGATGTTTGCTAAAGACGGGAAGCATCCGGTGTTTCGCGAGGAGAGTATAGAGCTGGAGACGGCTAAAGAGCACACAGGAGTGAATACCAGAGACGGGCAAGGAAAGCGGGCAGCCGGTGAGACGGAGTGGATGACAGAGGAACAGGCCGGGAAGATAAAGCGGGTAGAGGGCCTGGCGGCACGGCTGGCCAGGCAGATGCGGCTGTGGCCGGTATCCCTGGTGGGAGCCGGACCCGGCGACGTTGGCCTGTTTACCCGCAAAGGAATGGATTGTGTCCGGCAGGCGGATGTGATCGTCTATGACAATCTGATCTCCGGCTCCATTCTCAATGAGGCACGGCTGGACGCGGAGCTGATTTATGCTGGAAAACGCTCAAACAATCATCATCTGACTCAGGATGAGATCAATCAGGTTTTGGTGGAACGGGCATTGCAGGGGAAGTATGTGGTCCGGTTAAAAGGCGGAGATCCTTTTATTTTTGGCCGTGGCGGAGAGGAGGCGCTGGCGCTGGGAGAGCAAGGGATACCTTTTGAGGTTGTGCCGGGAGTTTCTTCGTCTTATAGTGTTCCGGCCTATGCCGGGATTCCGGTGACCCAGCGGGAGCTGGCATCTTCTTTTCATGTGATTACCGGACATGAAGGGGCGTACAAGACGGAGGAGGTGTTGGATTATGCGACATTGGCCAAAGAGGAGGGGACGCTGGTATTTCTGATGGGGCTGAAAAACCTAGGCAGGATTGCCGGAGAGCTTCTGGCTCATGGCAAGGCGAAGGATACTCCGGCGGCGGTGATCCAAAGCGGTACGACGACGAGACAGAAAAAGGTAGTCTCTACCCTGGAACACATTGCAAAAGCGGCGGAAGGGGCCGGGATTGAGACACCGGCGATTACCGTGGTAGGCTCTGTGGTGGGACTGGAAGGGAGGCTGGACTGGTTTGGAGAGGGATCGCTTTTTGGAAAGAGGATTCTGGTGACCGGCAGCCGCTATATAGCTGGAGAATTGGAGGAAGCATTGCGCCCTTATGGAGCCGAAACCATGGCGATCAGCGTGATTGAAAGCCGTCTTTTGCGGACAGAAGCGATCCGCCAGACGTTGAGAGAAATTGGGGAGTATCAATGGCTGGTCTTTACCAGCAGCAATGGAGTCGACCTGTTTTTTGCACTTTTACAAGAAGAGGAAATAGACTTGAGAAGCCTGATGCATTTGAAATTTGCTGCAATTGGAAGAAAGACGGCGGCAACATTGAAAAAGCATGGATTTTCCTGTGATTTTGTGCCTTCGGGATTTTCGGGAGCAGATCTGGCAAGGGAGTGGATTCCCACTTTGAGACGGGAAGAGCGCGTGTTGTTGATGCGCGTGCAAGATGGTTCGCCGGTGCTGGCGAAGAAGCTGGCGGAAGCAGGTGCGGCATTTACAGATGTGCCGCTTTATGAAACGTGGGTAGATGAGCGGCGAAAAGAGGAGTTGAACCGGGCAATCCGGGAGGTAGACTATGTGACTGTGGCCAGCGGATCCGCGGTGAAGGCGCTTTGCCGGATGCTGGAAGACAGAGAAAGCTTGCGGGCAAGAGTGATTGCTATCGGTCCGTCCACCACGAAGACGGCAGAGGAACTGGGGCTTCGGATTTGGAAGACGGCAACAGAGTATACTTCAGAGGGGATTGTTGCTGCTATCCTGGGAGATATTGCGCCCTTGGAATAAAGAAAACAACAGAGATAAGGAGAAAAAAGTGAATACCAGCAAATCAGCACGATTATTTGAGAAGTCCCAAAAACGGATTCCTGGCGGAGTAAATAGTCCGGTACGGGCATTTGGTTCTGTAGGGCGGACGCCGTTGTTTATCGATCATGCAAAGGGGAGCCATATTACGGATGTGGACGGCAACACCTTTATCGACTATGTCTGCTCCTGGGGGCCGGGGATTTTGGGCCATGCGCATCCGGAGGTGGTTGAGGCTGTACAGAAGGCATGTGCGGATGGCCTGACTTATGGGGCGCCGACAGAAAAAGAACTTAAGCTGGCAGAATTGATTCACGAGGCAATGCCGTCGGTGGAGAAGGTACGTCTGGTCAGTTCGGGGACTGAGGCGGTGATGAGCGCCATTCGGGTGGCGAGGGGATATACCGGCCGGGATCTGATTCTGAAGTTTAAAGGAAATTATCACGGGCATTCGGACGGATTGTTGGTCAAGGCAGGCTCAGCGGCCTTGACGACAGCAGTGCCGGACAGTAGTGGAGTACCGGCGTCCTATACACAAAATACTCTGGTAGCGCTTTATAATGACAAGGATTCTGTGCAGGAATTGATGGCCCGTTATGAGAATCGGGTGGCGGCGATCATCGTGGAACCGGTGGCGGCGAATATGGGAGTGGTGTTGCCGGAGGACGGTTTTCTGACGTTTTTGAGAGAGATTACCCAGCAGCAGGGGACATTATTGATCTTTGACGAGGTAATCACGGGATTTCGCCTGGGGATGGGCGGAGCACAGGAATATTTTGGGGTGAAGCCGGACTTGACGACGATGGGAAAAATTGTGGGCGGCGGCATGCCAATGGCAGCCTACGGAGGCCGGAAGGAAATTATGGACATGGTGTCGCCGGTGGGGCCGGTATATCAGGCAGGGACCTTATCCGGCAACCCTATCGCTACGACGGCTGGGATTGTCACGCTGGAGATTTTAAAGCAGCATCCGGAGTATTACACGGATATAGAACAAAAAGCCGGACGTCTGGCGGCTGCTTTCAGAGAAAGGGCGGAGAAGACCGGTGAGGCTATTTGGGTGAATCAGGTGGGATCTCTGCTCAGTGCCTTCTTTACAGCCGGACCGGTGCAGGATTATGACAGTGCCACCGCTTCCGATACAAAGGCATATGCTGATTATTTTGGGAGGATGTTAGAACGCGGCATATATGTGGCACCGTCCCAGT
The DNA here is from genome assembly GCA_910588125.1 of uncultured Lachnospiraceae bacterium. Taxonomy (GTDB): domain Bacteria; phylum Bacillota; class Clostridia; order Lachnospirales; family Lachnospiraceae; genus Brotaphodocola. The sequence continues at coordinate 14,122 of CAJUPI010000034.1, read as the reverse complement.
TTGAGGCGATGTTTGTATCGGCGGCTCATACAGAGGAGGAAATAGCAGAAACCTGCAGAGCCATTCTCGGGTAATAAAAGGATTCGAACAGATAAGAACAAAAAGAAACGGGGCCGGATATGGGAATTTATTTGTTAAGCCTGAGCCACAAAACAACACCTTTGGCAATCCGTTCATTGTTTGCCTATTCTGAGGAGGGAAAGACACAGGTTTTACAGGGGCTTTTGGCCTCCGGGTGGATTGATGAAGCAGTGGTGCTTTCTACCTGCAACCGGATGGAGATCTACTGTCATGCTATGGAAAGCGGTAAAGAGCCGGCAAGAACGGTGCTGGAAATTATGGAGCGGGAAGCTATAAAGGCCGCCGGTGCAGAGATGGTGGAGGATATTGGCCGTTATATGCGCCGTTTCCATGGCAGGCAGGCGGTACATCACCTCTTTCGGGTGGCAGCAGGGCTGGATTCCATGGTGATTGGTGAGGATCAAATCTTAGGACAAGTAAAACAGGCATATGATTTCTCTCATGAGCGGGGATATTGCCGGAGCTATCTGAATACGTTGTTTCGGGATGCCGTGACTGGGGCGAAGCGGGTCAAGACGGATACAGAGCTTTCGAGAACCCCGGTTTCTACGGCAGGGCTGGCTGTCAAGGCGGCAGAGGAGCGTTTAGGGGGATTAAGAGGGAAAAAAATGATGATTCTCGGTGCTACCGGGCGGATCGGAAGCATTGTGCTGAAAAATGTACAGCAGATTCCGGAGCTTGAGATTTATGTCACTATGCGCAGCCGCTCGTCTCTGGAAAAACTGGGCCATGGTTTACGATACCAGGCGATTTCTTATGAGGAACGATGCCTGTGGCTGGATGAGATGGACGTGGTGGTCAGTGCCACGGCCAGCCCCCATTATACATTGACAGCATATGATCTAAAACAGTATCTTAAGACAGAGAAAGACCGCGTATTTCTGGATCTGGCGGTGCCGCCGGATATTGAGAAGCTTCCGATGGCGCGGAGCTGGTATTATAATATTGAGGATATGACGGAGCTGGCGCGCCAGAATAATGAGCGGAAGCTGGCAGAAGTGCCTTTGGCGGACCGGATTATTGAGGAATATGAAAATCAGTTTGAAAAATGGCTGCTTTACCGTGATAATCAGGACAGTATGGCAGAATGGAAGAGCACGATCCTGCAGGATATCAGCGAAAAAGGGGCCGATGCAGCAATCAGCCGCCTGCTTTATCAGTTACGGGAGGCCGGAACGGTGGAAGAGGTGGAGAAGTTCCTGCTCATGGTAGAAAAGGTGAATCAGGAGGAAAAAAAGGCGGCTGGACAAAGGCCGGTTTCCGATAGGAAAAAAAAGCAGTCAGATGCCGATGCATATTTTCCGTTGTTTTTTGATATTAAACATAAAAGGGTTCTGATAGTGGGAGCCGGTAAGATAGCTGCCCGGCGGGCCGAGACCTTGACGGCATTTGGTGCAAAAGTATGGGTGGTGGCGCCGTCAGGCTCTGAGCAGATGGAACGTCTTGCCGGGGAAGGCATGGTGTGTTGGGAGAGACGATGCTTTATACCGGATGACATAGCAGGCTGCGACCTGGTGATAGCAGCGACCGACGATGCGCAGGTGAACGGACAGGTGGCGAGCTGCTGCCGGAAAAGGCAGGTCTTGGTCAATCACGCCGGAGACAAAAGCCAATGTGATTTTTATTTTCCGGGAGTGGCCAGAGAAGGGAGCCTGGTGGTGGGAGTGACTGCCTCGGGAAAGGATCACAGGTTGGCCAGCGAGGTGACAGGACGGCTGCATTCATGGCTGAAACAGTTTTTGCGGGGGGATGAGCGGCTTTAAGGAGCCGGAAACAGGAAAGGAAGGAAAATATAATGATACAAAGGCCAAGAAGATTGCGGGGAAACGCGATTTTGCGAAAGATGGTGAGGGAAACCAGAGTGGACAAATCTTCACTGATTTATCCGGTTTTTGTCCGGGAGGGAGAAAATATCCGGGAGGAAATCCCTACGATGCCAGGACAATACCGGTACTCGATGGATCAACTGCCATATAAGCTGGAGTCATTGAAAAAGGCCGGGGTAGAGAGTGTAATATTCTTTGGTATTCCGGACAAAAAGGACGAAAACGGCAGTGGAGCCTATGCAGAGGACGGGATTGTACAGAGAGCTTTGCGGGAGTCAAGAAAGCAGTTTGGTGAAGAGCTATATCTGATTACGGACGTGTGCATGTGCGAATACACTTCCCATGGGCATTGCGGAGTACTGTGCGGCCATGACGTGGACAATGATCCGACTCTCATGCTGCTGGCTAAAACGGCGCTTTCCCATGCACAGGCAGGAGCCGATATGGTAGCTCCTTCCGACATGATGGATGGCCGGGTACTGGCGATCCGCAATGAGCTGGATATGCATGGCTTTACGAAGGTTCCGATTATGTCTTATGCCGTTAAATATGCGTCTGGTTTTTATGGGCCGTTCCGGGATGCCGCCGGTTCCGCACCGTCATTTGGCGATCGAAAATCGTATCAGATGGATTTTCACAATCGCAAAGAAGGAATTAAGGAAGCACTTACCGATGTAGAAGAGGGAGCCGATATTCTGATGGTAAAACCGGCGCTGGCTTATCAGGATATTATCCGTGAGGTGGCAGATCGGGTGGAGCTTCCGGTGGCGGCTTATAGTGTCAGCGGGGAATACGCGATGGTAAAGGCGGGGGCAAAGCTGGGGTATGTGGAAGAAGAAAGAATGATTGCAGAAATGGCTATCGGTGCTTATCGGGCCGGGGCATCCGTATATCTGACCTATTTTGCAGAGGAGATTGCACGGTTGATGGATAGGGGAGTGATTGGATAGAAAAACGACAGGCGGGGTATTTGACTTTGCAACCAACGTCATTAAGTTTGAGTTCGAGAGAGGGTGTTGCAAAATAAGTCCCCCTCCCTTTCTCTTATCCTGTGTTCGGATGGTTCACGTACACACAGTCTGCTCTTAACGGACAAAGTCCGTCAATATCAGACAGAATGTTCGTGAACAGCCGGACACTAGATAAGAGAAAGGGAGGGGGACTTATTTTGCAACACCCTTCTTCAGAGGTGAATTTTTAAAATGTATTTACCAGGTTTTCTCGAGGCTCATCTTAAAGTCAATGGCATAAGGATTGTCATCCCGTGTTTTCAGCTCTTCGTACAGAGCCCGACGCTCTTCGCTGTCGCCGTCGGCCCAGTACTCATAACCGCGCAGATAGCTGTCGATCAGGCCATCCCAGGATTCAAACAGCGGCTGCATCGTCTGAGCAACCTCCAGAGACTTGTCCAGCGCCTCCTGCTCGGTATAATAACCGGCGGTGAAATAATATCCTAACAGATTCATCGCACGGCAATAATCCCAGCCAGAGATGGCATCCGGGCCAAATTCAGCATACATGCCATACGCTTTGGCATAGGACTGGGCATCTTCTTCCTCCAAGCCATAATCACTAATCAACATGGACACAATATCATCCGTGGAGGTCTCAGCGGTAACACCAAAGCTTTCCAGAGTCTGTGCATCTTCCACAAAACCGGTCCGGTGGCCTTCACTTAAGATCCATGACAGGGTTTCATCAGCGCTGGCACGATCCGTTACATCCCACCACTCCGGCAGAAGCTGCTGAACGATAGCGGCGGAATCATCATTAGCCGGCAGGCCGCCAAACAGGTTGTAGTCCCAGTTGTTTAAATCAGTGAGAATAGCATAAGAGGCGTTGAACCAACGGATCGTATCGGACATTTCAGAGGCAAAGTTGTCTTCAACTTCCGGGGCTTCTTCGTGGAACTTGGAGCAGGAAGCTTTAAAAGAAGCGATATCGTTGTCGTTCATTTTGTCAGCAATATAAGAAAGTGCATAATAGGCATAATCGGTTTCCCCATAGACCAGATAGGCGTCTCCCGTCACACCGCCGGCGGACATCTTACAGGTAGAAGCAGTGACTCCGTTCATATCTGGAATGGAAGGGGCCTCGGCATCTGTTTTGCCGGAAATCTGATAGCTGGTTTCCACCAGCTCGGTTACCGTATCCATAGAATCAGCCAGTTGATTGGCGCCAACCTTGGGGAATTGCATGAGAACCACAGCCTTGTCCCCTTTTTTGCTCCCGGCGCCCAGCCAGCAGTCCATCTGCAAGTCTTCTTCCGACCACTCCTGATCCAGATATATGGATGCTGTTTTATCCGGGGTGGAGAATTCTTTCATTTTGGCGAGATATTCTTCCGGGGTCTTAGCGCCACCTCCGCAGCCCTGTAAAAAAGGAATAGTACAAAAAACAATCAGGCAAAGAATGAGTGCCTGGTGACGAATACGCTTGGTGTTCATAATACTCTTTCTCCTCTATATTTTGTATATCATCATTTTCTGATAAAATCAAATATGCCTGAAAATCTCTCTGCAAGAGAGTATTGTCTGTCTTGCAGAGAGATCTCAGACATGAGTACAAGCTACCGGGAATACACGGGGAAAATGTCATAAAACCGCTTCTCCCGGAGATTGTACCGTCATCCGGCGTAAAAGCTAAAGTGTGGAATGCCGGATCTTATAATCGTTATGAGTGACTGGCATAGTATTCATCGAACAGTTTGCCCACAGCAGTATGGGTGTCACCGCAGATGGAGGGAAGCTCTCCGCCCCAAGCGGCGCCGGCCTGCTCAAATCCCTTTTCCACAGCTGCCTGCATCTTCTTCATAGTCTCGACATCATCACCGGCAAGAGCCGCTGCAAAATCAAAGATACGTTGAGAAGTCTGCTTCACACCCCAGAAACCATCCTCAGAAATAGCTTCTTCGGCTTCCGCTTTGGTCTTAGCATCTACGGTATAATTGCCGCTGGCCATGAATTTCCAGAAGTTGTCGCCCTGAAGAGAGGCGGCAGTGATGCCCTGCTTCTGGAAGGTCTGAGTCATCATGCTGGTAAAGCGGGACATCTGATTGTCCAAATCATCCTTTAAGCTTTTAACCAATGCAGCACGATCGGAATCGCTCATCTTGGTAATGTCGGTGTCGCGGCTGAATTCAGCGCGGTCTACATCCGGTGCAGTAGTCTTGGAAGTGGTCTCCGCGGCTTTATCAGAAGATGCTGCAGAGGAGCTGCCTACGGCGCTGGTCTGAGTAGATCTGGTATTCTGCGAATACTGCCGGACAGCATAATCCTGGCTATTAACCTGCATAGAAAAATCCTCCTTTTCCTTTTTGATTATTTATGGGAATACCATTTATCATTTATATCGACGCGATAAAAGAAAAGTAAAGGTCAGACTGTTGTTATTTTATATTTTTTCATCCAGTAATTGATCTGCCAGAGATAGGCCATTAGCTGCGGGCCGGCCATCAGCTGTCCGTACCAGGGCTTCCCATAGTCGGAGGGAGCAGCCAGGAATTGCCTGACCTTTTTCGGATCAAGAAATTGTAAAACCGGAGAACCAGGGTCAGCCAGGATATCACGGATGCGATCGGCCAGCAGGGCCTCATAGCCGGTATCATAGGTCTTCGGATAAGGAGATTTGCGGCGGTGGCGGATCTCGTTAGGAAGGTAATCGCGTCCGCATTCCCGTAAAAGAGCTTTGGCAATACCATTTTTCGCCTTCATTTCCCAGGGAATATTCCACACATATTCGATAATACGGTGATCAGCAAAGGGAACCCGTGCCTCCAGGCCGGAAAACATGCTGGTGCGATCCATTCGGTTTAAGAGTGTCTGCATAAACCATCGCTGATTGAGCCAGGAAATCTCCCGGCGGCGCCGTTCCCGGGGAGAGTCGGATTCCAGACGGGGCGTTTCGCTGACAGACTCTTCATAACGTGCGGCCACATATTCTTCCATATTCAGATAATCAAGAAAATCATCTTTTAAAAGGATTTGCCGTGGTTTCAAATCCATAGTCCAGGGGAAGGTATTGGCATGGAAGCATTCTTCTTTGTGAAACCAGGGATATCCGCCGAAAATCTCATCGGCGCATTCACCGGTCAGGGTAACCTTGTGGCTGCGGCGGACTTTGGAACAGAAGAAAAGCAGCGAAGAATCCACATCGGCCATGGCCGGCAGATCATGCGCATCTACCGATTGCTTCAGGTAGTCGGCCTGTTCCAGGGTGCTGCATTCCAAAAAATGATGATCCGAATGTAAGAAGGAAACCATCAGATCCACATAAGGCCGATCTTGAGAGGGCTGGAAGGAATTGGCCTTAAAGTTTTTTTCATTGCCAGTAAAATCAAAAGAGAAGGAGGACAGGCGTGCGCCTTTTTTCTTAAGTTCTGAGGCACAGACTGCGGATACCAGGCTGGAGTCGATGCCGCCGGAGAGAAAGGTACAAATTGGTACGTCAGAGACCATCTGGCGTCGGATAGCATCCAGTACCAGAGCAGTGGTTTTTTCCACGGTGGTCGAATAACTGTCCTCGTGAGGGTGGCTTTCTAATTTCCAGTAACAATGCTGCTGAAAGCCGTTTTCATTATAAATGGCAAAGTTCCCTGGCAGCAGTTCTTGGATGCCCTGAAAGACTCCACAACCACTGGTCCGGGCCGGGCCGATGCTGAAAATTTCATTGAGCCCCTGGCGATCTATTCGGGCTTCTATGCCGGGACAGGCAAGGATACCCTTGATTTCGGAGGCGAAAAGAAGTTCATTTTCACGCAATGAGTAAAACAGGGGTTTGATTCCGCTGCGATCCCGGTATAAAAGCAGGCGTTTCGCGACATCGTCCCAGATGGCGATGGCAAAGATGCCGTTCAGACGGGTAACGAAACTGGCGCCATATTCCAGGTAGCTTACCAGGATAACCTCCGTGTCACTGTTGCTCTCAAAAGAATGGCCGCGGGAGATCAGTTCCTGGCGCAGCTCATGTGTATTATAGAGCTCTCCATTATAAATAATAGCGTAAGAATGTCCGTTGACTGTGCGGAGCATTGGTTGTTGCCCTCCTTTTAAGTCAATGACAGAAAGACGGGCATGAGAGAAGCCCACATGAGGGGCCAGCCAGACGCCGTGCGCGTCCGGTCCCCGGTGGGACAGGATCTGGTGTATATGGTCCAGAGTATCATAATATGGCTCTGGCCGGAGGGTATAGTCTTTGTGAAAATTGCAGAATCCACCGATACCGCACATAGAATGCATACCTTCTTTCTATTGTTGATTGATATTGTCTGTTCATTCTTTTCTTTAATATTTTAGTGTTTTAACGGAGTGTTTTATACACAAACGGCCCTATCAGATCAGCAGGCATGCGACAGCAAAGGTACAGAGAAAGCCGAGGAAAACGGGAAGCATGTTTTTGCGGGCCAGTTCAAGCGGGCTGACATCGCAGATGGCGGCTACCGGGATAATGCCCCAGGGGACAATCGTTCCGCCGCCGACAAAGATTGCTGTAATCTGGCCCAGAGCCGCAAAGATGGGGGTAGAACCGCCGGTGATCAGTGAAAATGTCTGAGACAGTGCGCCGGTCAGGGGAAGCCCTGAGAAGCCGGAACCGTCCAAACCGGTCAGGGCACCGATGACCATTTGCAGCAATGCCGCCGCATAGCGGTTTAGGGGCGTTTTGCCGGCCAGCCAGATTGCCCAATCATTCATGATGCCGTTTTGAAATTGTTCGCCGAGTATAGCGGTGATGCCTTCACCACCCATAAAGAAGAAGGCGCCAATCAGAATTACCGGTGCGAAGATCTTGATGGCAAAAAGGAAGCCGTGTGTCAGATAGTCTGTCACCTTTTCCGGCGCTTCGTTTCGAAAGCCGAGAAGAGCGCCAAGCACCATCAGCAATGTGGCGGTACCGGAGACTAAGCTGGTGGCGTCTCCGCCGCGCAGCCGAAAAAGAAACATCAGCAGGATATCGCCCAGAAAAGCCAGCGGAGTGAAAACAGCGAGAAAGAGGGCTGCTTTATGATGGAGATAGGGCGTACCGGAATCCGTATCGGGCTCATCTTTAGAATCTTGTAAGGTTACCAGAGTATCACTCATGGATTTTCGGTTAAGGATAAAAGCGGAAAGCACGGTGACAGCTCCCATAGTGATAAATAAAGGGGCTCCGGTGGCCAGGATATCGTAGGTGTCAATTCCGGCTGCAGAGGCGGAGATGGCAGGCGCTCCTTGGATGACAAAATCATAGCTGAGGGCAATTCCGTGGCCGAAAAGATTCATGGCCATGGCAGCGGCCAGAGGATTTAAGCCCTTGCGGATGACCAGTGGTAGCATGATAGCGCCTACCAGCGCCACAGAGGGCGATGGCCAGAGAAACAGGGAACACAGCAGCATGGCGGTACCGAGAATCCACCAGGTAACGGAGGGGCTGCACATAATCCGCGACAGGGGTTTCATCATCAGATAATCGCTTCCTAGGTCAGAGAGACATTTGGAAAGTGCGGTTATTAAAGCAATGGTAGCGATGATTTCCATAAATTCTTTTGCCGCGTAGAGCGTGGCGTTAAAGACGGTCTGAATCCCTCCGGCAAGCGTGCCAGTGGCAGTAAGGCCAAGCAAAAAAAGAAACAGGATGCAGATGACGGGAGTATCTCGTCTCAGCACCATAACGGCTAATATCACGACTACACCAATCAGATACAAGATATGGAGAGTAGTCAGAGTTGTGGTTAATTCCAGCATATAAGTTCCTTTCTGAAAAGTGATATATAGAACTATATGCATAGAGGCCGGGGGAGGGAATAGAGTCCGGGCGTATCTTTTACTTTCCGACATGATATTTCATTTACAACCGGTTTGGGCTATGTTACAATACTTACAACTATCACTCAGATATGCAATGTCATTCAGTTGATTTTCTCAGAAGGTACGCCAGGGAACAAGGAGCGGGAAGAGGCAGGAAATGGTCTGCCGCTTTTTCCGGTTTCGGGATCAAGAATCCCTGCCAAGTCAAAAGCGGCAGAATATTTCCTGCCTCTCCCCGCTCCTTGTTCCCTGGCTGAGTATTTTCAAAGCTAAACTTAATGACATTGCTCAGATATGGGACGGTTTTGCGGGAAATATGGCGCAGGCAGGGAGAGAAAAACGGATGGGGGATGAGATATTTCGAAATAAAGTCACATGGTTTTCTTTTGTTTTCAGTCTGCTGGTGATTTGGGTGCATTCTTACAATGCCGGACTCTATCTTGACGGGATGCCGCAGATGGCTGCAGTATACCGCTTGCAGCACGGAATTGGGGATGGGATTGGCCAGGTTGCGGTGCCGGGATTTTTTATGATATCCGGATATCTGTTTTATCGGGATTTTACCTGGAGCAAGCTGGGAGAAAAGTGGAACAGACGTATCCGAAGCATATTGGTGCCCTATATTTTATGGAATTTTCTGTATTATATGGGGTATGTAATAGGAAGCCGCCTGCCCTGGATGACGGACGTAGTGGGAAAAGGGAGGATACCGTTTCAACTCTCCGTCCTGGTGGATGCAGTCATTAATTATACTTATAATTATGTGTTTTGGTATTTGTTTCAATTGATTCTTCTGGTTATGCTGGCGCCGGTTCTATATCCGGTTCTGAGATGTCCCTGGAGCCGCATAGGGACAATGGCGGCCTTCTGGTGGCTGATAATAGCCGGAAAAGAACTGCCGCTGCTGAATGTGGATGCGCTGATTTATTATTCGACTGCCGCCTCCTTTGCATTGGCAAAAACGAAGTGGGTGGAGGAAAAAGAGCGGGGCCACACGAACGGAAAATTTTATACCGCAGGCGGTTTCGGGCTGTTGGCAGTGGCAGTAATTTTGTATCGGGTTGGCTTGCACAGAGCATGGATTTCCTGCTTTGCATTATGCCGGCTGCTGGCGGTGGCCGGGCTTTGGATGGCGATACCGGGCAACAAGCTGCCAAAGGCAAGAGATTTTATGTGCCATAATTTTTTCCTGTACGGCGTTCATTTTGCCTTTGTGCGTTTTATCAATAAGGCAGGTACAAGGATACTGCCAGCGGTGCCGGCGGTCCCTCTGCTTTTATATATTTTCATGCCGGTTTTGATATTGGGGATTGCTACGGTACTGGGAAGCTTGCTGCGGCGTTATCTGCCGGTTACATGGATGCTGTTAAACGGAGGAAGGTAGTATCAGAAAAAGCGTCGGCAGTTTCAGGAAAGAAACAAAATACGGAGGATAGGAAATGATCAAAAATGTTGTGTTTGACATGGGAAAGGTGCTGGTGGGATACGACGGTATGCGTGTTTGCGAACACTTTATTGAAAATGAATCGGATCGGCAACAGGTGCATACGGCAGTGTTTGTATCGCCGGAGTGGGTGATGCTGGATATGGGTGTTTTGACGGATGAGCAGGCACTGCAGTCGATTTGTACCCGGTTGCCAAAGCGACTTCACGAGACGGCGGCGCTGTGTATGAGGGAATGGCATAATTACTGTATGTGGACGTTCACGGAGATGGATCCGGTGATTCGCGGGTTGAAGGAGCGGGGATTTGGTATTTATTTATGTTCGAACGCAGCGATCCGGCTGCTGGATTGCTATCCGAAAGTGATTCCGGCAGTGGATTGTTTTGACGGGCTGTTATTTTCGGCAGATGTGAAATGTATAAAACCGCAAAAAGAAATCTACAGGCATTTGTTTGAACGGTTTGGATTAACGCCAAAGGAGTGCTTTTTTGTCGATGATGTACCGGTGAATATCGAAGGGGCACGGGCCTGCGGGATGGATGGCTATTGTTTTTGGGATGGGGATTTTGAGAAACTGAAGACGGTTTTGGAGACATTGGGGCAATGACAGGAAGCAATTTTGGCATCTGCATTTAGCGTGACGATTGTGAGAACGTGTGTTTCCAGTGCCATTCAGTTAATTTTCTCAGAAGGTATGCCATGGAAAAAGGAGCGGGAAATGGACTGTCCACATTCCCCTCCTTCCAAGGCTATTCGTTCTTATCGCTCAATTGAAATTTACAAACTTTGATTATAAAATATTCTTCTGTCGCCTGCAATGTATATTTATTATCTCAATTGCTATCTGCGTGCGTAGATCAAATCAGTCATACCATTATATGACTGTGTTTTAAGCAATTTCAGTTTAATCTCTTGTGGTGTATGATCAAATAGCCGGATGCCGGATCCTAAAATTGTCGGAATTACCGTAATGTAATAACAGTCAATTAAATCCTCATTTACTAACTGCTGAACGAGATTCGCCCCGCCGCACAGCCAAATATCCTTTCCGTTATCTTTTTTCAGACGCTTTACCAAATGAACAGGATCTGTATTTACAAAATGAATTCTCTCAGAAGAGGCAGATTTCTTATGTGTAATAACATATGTTGTAAAATCATTATAAACCCACTTTTCAGGAGAAAGCTCTGTAATAATCTGATAATAAGTATTCCACCCCATTATGATCGTATCAATATTCTTCACAAATTCAGAATAGGTATCAATATTCTCAATATCATTGCCTTGTCCTTTCAGCCAGTCAACACCACCCTTGCTATCCGCAATATATCCGTCAAGACTCATCGCAATAAATAAACTGATTTTTCTCATATCCCTGCCCCATTCCTCCAAGGCGTACCTTCCAAGATACGCCTTCCAGCCTTATTCCCACTCCACCTGATATTCCCCGTTCCCGGTGCCGCAGACAGTGGACGAATACAGCGCCTGCGCCGCCCGGATCAGATATGCCGTATCTTTAGCGCCTGCTGTCTCATAACAGGAATGCATCGCCAGCTGTGGCAGGCCGATATCTACTGTGTTTAACGCCACCTGGGAGTTTGAGATATTTCCTAATGTCGAGCCACCTATCATATCAGAGCGGTTAAAAAACACCTGACAAGGCACGTTTGCATATTGGCAGATCGACTTGAATATGGCTCCGGAAACTGCGTCCGTCGTATACTTCTGATTTGCGCTGTATTTAATCACAATCCCCTCGTTCATAAAGGGGCGGTTCGTGGGATCGGCCTTATCCGGCTGATTTGGATGAATGCTGTGGGCATTATCTGCCGATACCATAAAACTGGAGGCCAGCGCCATCAGATATTCCTCCTCGCCTCGTCCCATTGCCCGGTTGATCCGGTGCAGGACATCCCGCAGGAATGTGGAATCTGCTCCCTGCTTAGTACCGCTTCCTACCTCTTCATTATCCAGCACACAGTGGATTGCCACGCTTCGTTTTGGCTTAGCTGCCAAAAGCCCTTTTAGCGAAGCAAAAACGCATTGCAGATCGTCCAGCCGCGGCGCCGCAAGGAACTCGCCATTAAGTCCCAGAACGGTTCCCTTCATCCGGTTATACAAAAACAAATCCGTATCCAGAATATCCTCTGTTTTGACGCCTGCTGTCTCTGCAATCAGTTTTAAAAAGCCTTCTTTAGCCTCTTTGCCGCCGAAAAGCGGCAGCATATCCTTCTGCCCGTTAAACTCATAGCCTTCATTTGCTTTGCGGTTCATATGGATAGCCAGATTGGGAATAATCAGTAAATCCCGATCAACATTTACCAACCGGGTAGCTACCCCACAGTCTGTGCGCACTACTATGCGTCCTGCCACGGAAAGCGGGCGATCCAACCATGGCGCGCACAGCAGGCCGCCATATTTCTCCACATTCAGCTTGACATATTGCTTTTCCACCTGAATCTCCGCATTATCTTTGATCTTCAACGCCGGAGAATCGCTGTGGCTTGCCATAATCTGAAATCCTGCAAAATCGCTTTCCGGAATTCGAAAGGCAATCAATGAGGAATCATTTCTAGTCACATAATATCCGCCGCCTTTTTGCAGCTTCCATACTTCCCCTTCTAAAAGCCGGTTAAATCCTGCCTGCCTCAGCAATTCTTCCATATTCGCCACTGCATGAAAGCTAGTAGGGCTGCTATCCAGAAAATCCAGCAGCTCCCGGTTTATTTCCTGAAATGAATTTTTCCGTTCTGTCATGCTATTCCTCCTCATATTTTTCTTAAGTTTATCCTTTAATTATGGTTTTCCAAAGCTTTCCATTAACGTAAAAGCTTCCCGGAGTCCTGCCATCCAGAACTCCGGGAAGTCTTTCTTTTCTATAAAAATATTCCCGAAAATACTGTAACAGCCCAGCGCTCCGGCGCTGAGCTGTGTGAAAACGGGGTTACCCCTTTCATTTATGGTGTGCCGGTAAAAGCAGCAGGGGGATTTACTGTATCCACGCTCCGTCTTTGCCAATCCGATAGCCGTCAATCTGGGTGTCCGTGGCCATTGCAAAGGTATTATTATCTGTTTTTCTGTAGAAATAATACCACACACCATTGATCTCATACCATCCGGTAACCGCTTCTCCGTTCGGCCCTACATAATAATAAAGATCGTTTGTATTGATCCATTTATTTGTAGCCATGGTACCGTCTTCATTCATCCAGAACTGACCGCCATTGGTAATCACCCAGCGGTTCTGTGCCATCGTACCATCCTGGCTGTAATAATACCAGGCATTCCCTTTCTGCACCCATCCACTCTCTGCAAAACTTACCATAGCACTGGACATCATCATTACCAGCGCCAACATCAATACTGCTAAAATCTGATTTCTGCGTTTCATTGGAAATCTCCTTTCACCTTATGTGTTTTCATATTTGTATCATACTTTTTATCGTACAGTTTGTCAATATCCTCCTTGTAACCCAATGACATGATATTAGGGTCAAAAGGTCATGTGCCGGGAAATTGTATTAATTAATTTAAAATTGTGTGTAAAATCATCCTCATATTATAACTTAAAATGGATACTAATCGAGTTTATTCAACACACAGTTTAGAAACAATTCAAACAATTTTCCATATTGACACCTTTTGACCCCAGCATCATTTCATTAAGTTTATCTCTGAGAATACTCAGCCAGGGAACAAGGAGCGGGAAGCGACGGGAAATGTTCTGTTGCTTTTGACTGTACAGGGATTTAGAAGTCCTTAAATCCCTGAGTTTTGCGTGGAAACGAAAATGCACATTGTCTGAGCGAAGCGAGTTTGGGCATTTTCGTTTCGCTTTTCGCAAAAATCAGTGATTTTAGGAATTCTTGATCCCGAAACCGGAAAAAGCAACAGAACATTTCCCGTCGCTTCCCGCTCCTTGTTCCCTGGCGTGCCTCAAGGCATACCCTCAAGGCATACCCTCAAGGCATACCCTCAAGGCATACCCT
>CAJUPI010000033.1 GCA_910588125.1 uncultured Lachnospiraceae bacterium | reverse complement strand
AGACTAAAGTCTAGCAGACTCGGGGAGAGTAGATTTTAAAAATACAATTCACGAAGATTTCCTTCCTAAAATAAAATCTTTTAAAATTATGATAAATATGATATAATCATTTCGGCATTTCAATAACAAGATACCTCCTCTTATCAAAGGATTTCTTGCTTATATAGCAGGAGGGACGATTTTTCTCAAATGCATTTTTTGTTGCCTGGAGGAAGCGCCTGGGAATGCCCGCCTGTTTCCCGCAACAACATCATAAGATATAAAAAAGGAGAGCAGATTACTTATGAAAAACATCAAACGAATCCTTGCGGCCATTACTGCCCTGGCCCTCAGTGCTGCCACCCCAATGCTGGCCTATGCCGATTTTTACCAGGAACCGGCCACGATCAAGGGAGTCCTGATCAACAGTGAATCCGAGGTTTCAAAGGCTGCCGAACTTGGTGTCTCCCAGGTCATTACCAATTTTCCTATGTCCTGGGCCTATCAGTCTAATATGATGAATGCTTATCACAGCTATCTGAACGCTTTGAAAAGGGCTGGTATTTCAGTGACTGTCATTGTGCTGAACGATTGGGCGGTTTATCCATATAATCCGAAGCTGCTTCCCGTGTCCGAACCTGCGGGCGCCAGCTATTATGCCTTCAACACTTTAAATGAGGAAGGGATCCGCGCGACGCGCGAGGCTGCCGATCGCGTCACGAGAGAGTTCGGTAATCTGGTTTCCAATTGGGTGATCGGCAATGAAATCAATGACGGGCAAGCCTGGAACTATATCGGTTCCATGGACATTGATTCTTACTGCTCCCACTATGCCACAGCCTTCCGTACCTGGTATGATTCTATCAAGAACGCCAACAGCCTGGCCCGTGTCTATATTCCTTTCGATTTCCGGTGGAATACAGGACAAGTTGCCGGATTCAAATATGGTGCCATGGATATGTTCCCACGTCTGAATCAATTGCTGCGGGATACCGATTACGGCATCGCCTGGCATGCCTATCCGGAGGAATTTGACAATCCGATCTTCAGCGACGACCGTCATGCCATGGAAAAGCCGGATACTTATATCATCAATTTAAAGAATCTTCATATATTGACCGATTACATGGACCAGGCAGATATGCTCTCGCCAGCAGGGACTCCACGTCATCTGATTTTGTCAGAACAGGGCTTTACATCCGTTTCTCCGGCCAACGGAGGCGAATGTCAGGAATTACAGGCTCAATGTATTGCAGAAGCTTACCAGGCAGCAGCGGCAAATCCCCATGTAGAAGCATTCATGTTGAACCGCCTGACAGATGTCCCGGAACTTGTCGCAATGAATTATGCCTTTGGCTTAATTGATACCAATGGCAACAAGAAATTAAGCTGGGAAGCTTATAAGAATGCAGGAAAGTAAGAAAAACAACAGAAGCAGATGTATCCGGACAGGAAAACATCTGCTTCCGTTTATCAATGAGCTAAAGAAAGGATCCCAAAACATGATTCAGGCCGTTATCTTTGACATGGATGGTGTCATCATTGACAGCGAATATGAATATTTAAAACAGGACTTTGCTTTTGCAAAAAAGAAAAATCCTTCCATTACCCTGCCGGATCTGTTCGGTATGGTCGGTTCCTCCCGGGAGGATGCCTGGAATTGCATGGCATGCGCAATTAATAATGGACAGACCTGGCAGGAGCTCCGCGATGAATTTCGGGCCGACAAAGATGTCTATTCTGAGATGGATTATCGAAAAATCTTTCGCCCTGAGATTCCTGCCGTTCTCGATCACATCCGTAGCAGGGGCCTGTCATTAGCTCTTGCTTCTTCCACCCAGATGGCGATCATTGAACGGGTATTAAACGAAAACGACATTCGCGCTTATTTTTCTGTCGTGGTAAGTGGAGCCCAATTTAAAAGAAGCAAGCCGGATCCGGAAATCTACCATTATACGGCGGCTCAGCTGAAGATTCCGGAATCCCAATGCCTGGTTATTGAGGACTCTACTTTTGGCATTACTGCCGCCTCCCGGGCCGGTATGAAAATCGCTGCCCTGATTGATCCCCGTTTCTCATTTGACCAGTCACTTGCCGATTTCCGCATGAATAGCCTGACTGAGATCCCGGAAATTGTAAATTCCCTGCTCCTTCACCGCTCAATCCGGAATCCGGCATAAGCATTCATGCCATGCTCATGGATGTCCAGCCCGTCAAGCTGTTCCTGATCGGTCACGCGCAGCCCCAGTGTCTTATCAATGCCTTTAAATACCAGAAACATAGTCACTCCTGTCCAGGCCAGCACGCTTGCCACTCCCACAAGCTGAATTACCAACAAAGAAATGCCGCCCCCGTACAGCAAACCGGTATATTCACTATCCGGCGCCGAGGTGGTCGCAAACAGCCCGACTGCCAACGTTCCCCAGATGCCATTACAAAAATGTACTGCCACGGCTCCCACCGGATCATCCACATGAATCACATAATCGCAGAACCATACTCCAAACACCACCAGCATTCCGGACACAATCCCCACCGCGAAGGCTCCCATCGCATCCATTACATCACAGCCGGCGGTGATTCCCACCAACCCGGCCAGAGATGCATTCAAGCACATTGACACATCTGGCTTTCCGTATTTTATCCAGGTAAATATCATGCATACTACGGTGGCGACTGCCGGCGCAATCGTCGTTGTTGCAAAAATAGAGGCCAGCTGGGGACCGCTAGTAGCCGCCGCTCCATTAAATCCATACCATCCAAACCACAAAATAAAACACCCCAGAGCACCGATTACCACATTATGTCCCGGAATCGCATTCGGTGTCTTGTCCTTGTTGTATTTGCCGAGGCGTGGCCCCTCTATCCAGGCGCCAATCAATGCTGAAAAACCGCCAACCATATGAATTGCACAGGATCCGGCAAAGTCATGGAACCCTAAGGCGGACAACCACCCTCCTCCCCAGATCCAATGAGCCTCTATCGGATATACCACTGCTGATATCACTGCCGAATACACGCAGTAAGAAAGGAATTTTGTCCGTTCTGCCATAGCACCTGATACGATCGTCGCCGCTGTCGCACAGAACACCAGGTTGAACACAAAATTCGACCAGTCAAAATGTGCATAATCCGTGATAATCCCCAACGTTGGCAGCCCGATAAGCCCGCCTAAGGTATCCTCTCCCAGCAAAATACCAAATCCCAAAAACATAAACACAATCGTTCCGATACAAAAATCCATCAGATTCTTCATAATAATATTCCCGGCGTTTTTTGCTCTTGTAAAGCCCGTTTCCACCATAGCAAACCCTGCCTGCATAAAAAACACCAGAGCTGCACCAATCAAATACCAGATACCAAAAATCTCACTCAAAATCGCTTCCATAATTTTCTCCTCATTTTTTCTGCTTTCTGACAATTCCATACAAACAACTAGGCGCACTTGGCATACCCATAAGAATTCGATACTTTCATAGTAAACCCCCATGCCGCTTTCTCGGTACCACTATGAATGAAAGAGGTTTACTTTGAACCCTCCGGGGGATGCACACAAAATGCCAAAAACAGGCATTTTGGCGCTGTACGGTCAGCGCAGCACATGCGCAGACCTACCGTAAGAATTCGATACTTTCATAGTAAACCCCCATGCCGCTTTCTCGGCACCACTATGAATAAAAGAGGTTTACTTTGTGCCTCCGGCGGATGTGCAGAAAACGGGAATGGAAGATGTCACTTTGTGCCCCCGTTTTCGCACAGTTCAGCGCCGGAGCGCTGAACTTTCATAGTAAAAAAGGAGGCAGCCGTCATGCAGACAACTATCTCCTTTGATAATAAAGAATCTTATATGATTTTGCCAGAAGTCTCTTTTTCCTTTTTTACAATGCACGCTCTCCCCGCTCGCCAGTACGGATTCTTACCGTATCCAAAACATCGTAAATAAAAATCTTACCGTCGCCATAATTCCCGGTGTTTATTTCATGTACTACACGCTCGACAATAGACTCCGCCAGTTCTTCACCGACTACCGTCTCTACCTTAACCTTTGGCAACAGATTTACCGTATATTCCGTTCCTCGGTATCTCTGTTTATAGCCCTTTTGGTTTCCATAGCCCATAATGTTGCTGATCATAATCCCGCTGGCTTTACAATCCTCCAGTATTCCTTTCAGATCCTCCAGCTTTTCTGGTTTGATAATGATCTCCAGCTTTTTCATATAACGATTCCTCCTTTTTTGAGAACTCTGAAAATGAAAAAACGAGAGTGCTTTCCCTTGAAAACACCCTCGTTCTTTAACACGCTTAATTATAGTCTCATTTTCCCAAAAGTCAAATACATTTTTTGCTCTGCCCTGCTATGAAATTTATGGAAAATTAACAAATTGTCAAAGAGCTTCACAAAATTTAGAAAATCCCTTGCCTATTTAAATTTTCATGTATATAATATACTGTATACTGTTTTTATAATACAATATACATTAATAGCAAATCTCAACAAAAATAATCCTGCTATTTACAGACTCTCCCATCAAATTACAAAGGAGTGATTCTTACTATGATCAAACACCTTAGCCTGAAGGCTTATGGCAAAATCAATCTGGGGCTGGATGTCTTGCGGCAACGCGACGATGGCTACCATGAAGTACGCATGATCATGCAGACTGTAGGAATATTTGATCGCATCGATCTGATTCGGGAAGAACGGCCTGGTATCCGAGTCGAGACAAACCTTTTCTATCTTCCGACTAATGAAAATAATCTGGTATATAAAACTGCGAAATTGCTCATGGACGAATTCTCCATTTCCGAGGGCGTTTCCATCCGTTTGCGCAAATTCATCCCGGTATCTGCCGGTATGGCAGGCGGAAGCAGCGATGCCGCCGCTGTACTGTTTGGTATTAACAAAATGTTCCGCCTGGACTTGACTACCGGGGAATTAATGGAACGCGGCGTTAAAATCGGTGCTGATGTCCCTTATTGTATCCTGCGCGGCACGGCATTATCCGAAGGGATTGGTGAGATCCTGACTCCTCTTTTGCCCGTTCCTCAGTGTCAGGTATTAATTGCCAAACCTGGTATCAATGTATCCACCCGCTCTGTGTATACCAATCTGCATGCCAATCAGCTCAGACCGGAACAGCATCCAGATATCGACGCCATTCTTAACGGGATCCGCCGTCAGGATATCTATCAGATTGCCGGTAATCTGGGAAATGTCCTGGAGACGGTCACTATTCGGGAATTCCCTGTCATCCAGACAATCAAAGACAAAATGCTCGAGCGCGGCGCCATCGGTTCTCTTATGAGCGGAAGCGGCCCTACCGTATTCGGTCTTTTTACAAATCCTGATTTGGCAGAACGCGCCTTTGAAGCATTCCGTTCCGGCCCTGACTCTCACCTGGCCAGGCAAGTCTATCTAACCAGCTTTTACAACACCAAAAATAGTGTTATCGATACCATACCAGAATTGAAAAAAGGAGAGCACTCATGACACATGAACTGAAGGTAAATATGAACGAATACCTCCCACTGCGGGATGTAGTTTTCAACACTCTGCGTCAGGCTATTTTAAAAGGGGAATTGGAGCCGGGAGAACGATTGATGGAAATCCAGCTGGCAGATCGGCTGGGCGTCAGCCGCACTCCGATTCGGGAAGCAATCCGCAAGCTAGAGCTGGACGGGCTGGTATTGATGATCCCCAGAAAAGGGGCTGAGGTTGCCCGCATTTCTGAAAAAAGCCTGCGGGAGGTTCTGGAAGTCCGCCGTTCATTAGAAGAACTAGCTACGGAACTGGCCTGCCAGAGAATGAACGCCAATGCCTTACAGGAGCTGGAAGACGCCCAGGAATCTTTCCGAAATGCCATCCGGGAAGGTGATTTGATGATGATTGCTGAGGCAGACGAACACTATCACGATATCATTTATCGTGGAACGTCCAATTCTCGGCTGGTTCAGATTTTGAATAATTTGCAGGAGCAGATGTATCGTTACCGGCTGGAATATATTAAAGATACTGCCAAGCATCAGATACTGGTGGTGGAGCATGACCATATTCTGCGGGCGCTTAAGGAACGGCGGGTGGCAGAGGCAAAAGCAGCGATTCGGGAGCATATTGATAATCAGGAGATTACGGTTTCGCGGAATATTAAGGAACAGCAGTAATGATTTTTTTGTGAGAGGTACGCCCTGGAGTATGTGGCGGGCGGGGATGGGGCCTGGTTGTCCTGTGCTGCTGCGTTTGCGGTTTCGGGATGTAAAAAAGCCTAAAATTACTGAATTTTGCTAAATACGAAACGAAAATTCCCAAACTCGCTGTCGCTCAGACAGTGTGCATTTTCGTTTCAACGCAAAATCCAATAATTTAAGGCTTTCTAAATCCCTGCAAATGCAAACGCAGCAGCACAAGACAACCAGGCCCCATCCCCGCCCGCCACATACTCCAGGGCTGTTTTTTGGCAATTTCTGCGAATCATTAAATCAACGCGTTTTATCTCCTATCGAAGCTTTTTGTCGTTTTTGATCAGGGTCCGTTTATCGGTTCCGTCCGGGACAAAACGGAAGACAATGAATTCAACTATTTCGTCCGTGTCGTTTTCAAAGGTGTGAATGCTTGTGCCGACTTGGACGAGGTCGTTTTTTCCATGGTTCTTGCCTTTTCTCTGCCATCGTCGTCTAAATAGCGGCAGAGCAGTTTTCCTTTTGTCACCAGCAATGTTTCGATGATTTGGGAATGGCTGTGCCATTCCTGTATGGTATGGGGATGAACCTGGTTGACATGGATTTCATATTCATTGAAAATATAATAGTCTACAGAGGTGCCGGTCTCTTTATCAACGTGGATGGCATCCTGGATTGCTTTAAAAATGATGGGCATCATAAGATGATCCTCCTTCCATGTCCAGAAATAGTCTCAGCCAGTGGCTTGCAAATTTTTCTTCTCTGTTAAGTCTCTGAAATGCAATGTCATTCCGTTTATCTCTGAGAAACTCAGCCATGAAGAAAGGAGCGGGAAGAGGCGGGAAATGGTCGGCTGATTTTGACTTTGCAGGGATTTAGAATTCCTTAAATCCCTGAGTTTTACGTGGAAACGAAAATGCACATTGTCTGAGCGAAGCGAGTTTGGGCATTTTCGTTTCGCTTTTCGCAAAAATCAGGAATTTTAGGAATTCTTGATCCCGAAACCGGAAAAATCAGCCGACCATTTCCCGCCTCTTCCCGCTCCTTTTTTCATGGCGTACCTTCTGAAAAAATCAACTCAATAACATTGCTCTGAAACGTCTACTTTTCTGCCTCCACCACTGAAAATCCTCTGCTTCTTAGCAATTCTTCGCATGGGCTGTCTAAATGCATGCAATAGACCTGCCCCCGCTTCTCTCTGGGGATCCACTCTTCCATCTTTCCATAATAGCAATGGGACGGATTCGGGATGTCCTCGGAGGCGGTATCGTGATAGATTCGTTGGATCTCTCCCGCCAGGAAGCGTTCCCGGATCTCAGGCGGCAGCTCCGAAGAATCGCCGCTGTAATAGATACTCTCGTGCTGATCGGTGATGACATAGCCATAGCATTTCATATCGGCGGCATGCTTTACTTCCACTGGCTCTGCATGAAGTCCGGCGGCATTTTCCGGGAGGAGCTCTTCATATACATATCCCCGCGGATCAATCCCCTCCAGAGTCAAAAGCTGCACGATCGTCGGTTGTGGATGGATGACTATCACCTGCCGGCTCAGAATATGATGAAAATAAGAAATCAAGCTTCCTAAACTGCCTACATGGTCTGCGTGGAGATGTGTCTGCAGCACATATACCTTCTCGATCTCATCCAGCTTAAGCCGCCGGTACAGTTGATCAAACGCGGTCTCCCCACAATCGATCAGATACAATTCTTTTCCATACAGCATATATGCCCCGGTATTGCCATATACCGGATAGAATGCGCTGCCTTTTCCCAAAAATTTCAACTCCATATGCCTACCTCCGGTCTATTCCTTGATTCCTGCGCTTACAAAGCTGCTCATAAACTGCTTCTGGGCAACGAAGAAGGCCAGCAACAGAGGAATGATAATGATGAAAGCCGCTGCACAGACATTTGCCCACTGCATATTGGCCTCCTTTGATTTTGCAAATATAGCAAGACCTACTGTCAGTGTCCGGTTTGCCGGAGAATTCGTCACAATCAGCGGCCACAGATAGTTATTCCAGTGGTAGCTGACCGAAATCACGGCAAAGGAAAGATATGCCGGTTTCGCGCACGGCATATAGACTCTCCAGATGGTCTGCCAGGTAGTAGCCCCGTCGATTCTGGCCGCATCCGCCAGTGCTCTGGGAATGGATTTGAAATGCTGGCGCAAAAGGAAAATTGCCAGCGCACTGCCATAAAAAGGTAACATCATGCCAATCTTGGTATCAACCAGCTTCAGCTCTGACAGAGTCATGAAGTTCGGCGTGATCAACACATCATTGGGAATGATTATCTGCATAAATATTACCGCAAACACCAGCGCAGATCCTTTAAAGTCCAGCACTCCCAGCGCATATGCTGCCATGGTAGAGGTAATAAACTGCACAGCAAAAGTACATACCACCAGAATCAGTGTATTGATATAATAAGTCCCGAAGGGAATAGCATTCCAGACATATTTCAGGTTGTCAAGCGTGAAAGATGTCGTCGGGAACAGAGTCATATGGAAGGATGGCACCGAAAATGCTGTCCCCACCAGCCAAATCAGGGGTATCAGCCACAGCAGCCCCAGCACCACCGCAAACACGGTAATCGCCGCGCCGATTGCTTTTTTCTTTTTCATGGTCTCTCCCTCCTTAATTGTAATGTATCTTCTTATCCTGGCTCAGGAAACGAGGCAGTGCCACTACCATCAAAAGAAGCAGCATGACCGTCGTCAGCGCGGAAGATACACCGTAATTGAAATTCGTAAAGCCCTGCTGATAAATGTAGTACAGCAGCAAGGTAGATGCATTATTAGGAGCCCCCTCTGTCATGATCACCACATGATCCACCAGCTTAAAGCTGTTGGTCAGAGCGATGGTGGACACGAACAAAAAAGTCGGTGCCAGCAGCGGCAGGGTGATCCGGCGGAAAATAGTCCAGGCCCCGGCGCCGTCAATCCGCGCCGCCTCGTTGACTTCCTCAGAGATACTCTGTATGCCGGACAAGAAAAATACCATCAGATATCCTGCCTCCTTCCAGACATACATGACCGCCATGGCCGGCAATACCGTCTTTTTGCTGGAAAGAACGTTCATAGGCTTTTGTCCAAAGCTTACCAGAAGCTGATCCCAGAGGCCATTTTTCGCCATGTAGATGAACATCCAAATACTTGCAATGGCGATCATCGGCATAATTACCGGATAAAAATAAGCGGTACGTACAAATCCGGTCAAACGGCTTTTACGATTGACAATCGTTGCCAGAAACAAGCCCACCACCATACTGGGAACAATGGTAATCAACGCAAAGTACAATGTATTCCCCATCACCTTCCAAAACAGGCCGGAATGGAAAAGATTTATATAATTTTCAAATCCAATCCACTCTGGACTGGCCATTCCCATACGATATTTTGTCAGGCTTAAATAAATGCTGCGGAAGATCGGCCATACGGTAAAGCATGTCATAAATACCAGGGAAGGCGCTACCAACAGCCAGCCCACAAGATTTTTCTTTAATTCCCGTTGTTTTCTTGTATATGTTTTCATACCCATTCCTCTATTAAACATTCATAGTTGGCCGGTGACCAATACCTGCCGTGATAGTAAAGGGGGTGTTACAAAATAAGTTATTCGCCATTTCTCTTATTCCGTGTCCGGCTGTTCCCGAACACTCTGTCTGATATTGACGGACTGCGTCCGTTACGAGCAGACTATGTGTACAGGAACCGTCCGAACACGGGATAAGGAAATGGCAAATGACCTATTTTACAACACCCCGGTATAGGTGTTACTCTTACTGATATTCTGCCAAAACCTCTGTGGCCTGCTCCTGTGCTGCCTTTAATGCCTCCTCAGGAGTTGCATCTCCCACTACTGCAGATTGGATGTTATCGTTCAATATTCTCCAAATCTCAGCAGCATTGTAGGTGGTCAGCTCAGGTTTGGCAATGTCGATCTGCTCATAAGCCACCTTTGCCTGCGGCAGCTCTGCATAATAGTTTTTCAAAAGATCCGTTTCAAAGCAAGACTGTCTGGTCGCGACATAGCCGGTATCCAAAGACCACTGGGCCGCACGCTCCGGTTCGGTCATAAAGCGGATAAACTTCCAGGCTGCCTGTACCCGATCCTCAGAAAGCCCATTGGAAATATAGAAGTTGCCACCGCCGGTAGGCGCTGCCTGGCGCTTGCCTCCTGGCAGGAAGCAGGTACCGAAATCAAACTCTGCATTCTGGCTGATATTTGCCATATTACCAGTAGTATGGTAGATCATTGCCACTTCACCTGCTAAAAACTGCGTGGGAAGATCGGTCCACTGCACAATACCTGGAGCCATAATCTCGTATTTATTCTGCAGATCCAGCCAGAACTGAAGCGCTTCGATATTTCCTGGGGTGTCAAACATTACCTGCTTGCCGTCCTCGGTCATCAGATTCTCACCATTTTCACTGTTCTGAAGACAGAAGCCAGTAAATGCCCATTGTGCAGAACCGGAATTCAAAGCCAGGCCAACACCGTAGCGATTCTCATTGGTCAGCTTTTGGCCATATTCAACCAGCTCTTCCCAGGTTACCGGCGGCTTTTCCGGATCTAACCCTACTTCTTTAAACGCATCTTTATTATAGAACATTACCATAGTACTTCTCTGGAAAGGAATGGAATAAATCTGTCCGTCCACATAGGAATCTTCCATAAATCCCGGAAGAAAATCATTGATATACTCCTGGCCATCTGCATCGGCTGCGATCAGATCATCGAGCGGCATCGCCATACCGGTAGAAGCCATAGTAAAGCGCTGGGTTGCCAGGCTTACAAACACCTCCGGAGGAGTCCCTCCCTGTACAGCTGTCTGCAGCTTGGTCACTGTATCATCATAATTTCCGGTGTAAACCGGCTCTACCACGATATCCGGGTTTTCAGCATTAAAATCATTACACAGAGCCTCGATCAGCTGTGCTGCGGAGCCTCCTACGTTGACTGGATAGTAGAAGGTCAGGTGGAGAGCATCCTTGCTTCCGGCATCTCCTCCTTCTTCCGCCTTTGTCTCTGCCGCACCTGCACCTGCATCTGCCGCCTGCGTACTGGGGGGGGCATCATTTCCGCCGCTTTTGTTTCCGCCGCCGCAGCCGCTTAAAGCAACAACCGATGCCAGCAGGCTGGCTGCCGTAACCAATGCGATTTTCTTTCTCATGTTTTTACTCCTCCTTGTAGTGATAAAAAAACTCTCATTGAACTGATAATCGGATTATAACACTATTTTTGAAACGTGTCAATTCTTTTTCTTCCGATTTTTACTAATTTATTAGTCATTTTGTTATTTTTTTACGGATATTTCAAGTTTCATTTTACTTATTTGCCGAATTTTTCTTTTCGCTCCTTCCAGTCTTATCATCATTTATTTTGAACATCATTCAATTACTCTTTTCAATATTTATTTAATGATTGCCATTTTAGTGTACACATGGTATTATTTGAACAGAATATTCTCTCTCGCTTATGCGTCCGAGAATTCTGTCACAGAACAGGAGGGAATTATGGTCACAATCAAAGATATTGCCAAACAGGCAGGCGTTGCCCAGGGCACGGTCTCCAATGTTCTCAATGGCAAAGGAAATGTCAGCAGTGAAAAAATCAAACGAGTCATGGATGCCGCAAGCCAGCTGGGATATGTCCCCAATGAGCGGGCTGCCTTATTGCGCAAAGGGCTCAGCGATTCTCTGGCTGTGATCATGCCGGATTCCTCCCGGGCCCGGCAATATGAGGACTTTTATTCCGCCTTCAAAAGCTATGCCAGGCGCAAGGGTTTTTCGGTAACACGATTTCTTACGAATGAAAATGTCCCGGAAAGTGAGGGCGAAGCTCTCATGGAGACCCGGCCTCTCTTGGTAAAGGGAATTGCCTGCCTGTCCATCGTGGCCGGCACTCCTTATGAGGATTCCGTCTATAAAAATAAGATTGCTTCTCCTTTAACCCCAGAACCAGAGTTTCTTTTTGTCGAGCGCCGTCCCCTATGCGCCGCCGATTTTATCGGCTTCAATTATCAGACTGCCGGGCGCCGGCTGGCTGAAAATGCCCGCTCCCGTGGGTTTGAGCATATATGCCTCCTGACCGGAAATCTGAGCCATTCAAACGAGGCCGACTTTTATCACAGTTTTCTGGCTGCCATGGAGGGCTCCGACTGCCAGATCACCCACATACAGACCGATTTTTTCCGGCGATATCAAAATATCATGCAGATTTTCAATCAGCCCATGCCGCAGGCTTTCTACATTTCCAATTATGGCTTTGCAGAAGGGGTCAAGGACATCTGCCTGACCTTTTATGATCCCAGCCAGTGCCCGGAGATCTATACCGTATCTCCGATTTTTACCATGCCGGAAAACGACTTTATCAAATACGAGATGGACTACCGGCTTTTGGGAAAACAGGCCGCCGAACGCCTGATCCGCAAAACATTACAGAAAAAAGAGGATACCCGCAAGGTAACATACCTGGAAGGTAACGGTTTCCGAAACTGGCATGCCAACATCATCGTACCAAAAAGCTACGTCTCCCTGAATGTGATTACCCTGGACAGTCCAGAAGCCTATATTATGCAGAATTTCACCCGATTATATACCAAAAAAAGCAGCATTCCGGTAAATATCTGCATCTATTCCTATGACGAAATCTATGAGGCATTCAATGCCTTAAACGCCGGCTCCCGCTTTGACATTCTTCGTCTCGATGTGACCTGGCTTTCCTGGTTCGCCGACAAGCTTCTCTTGCCTCTGACTGAGATCGATCCGGAGATTGGCTCCGGCCTGTCTGCTTTTTTAAACGGTGTTCCAGAGCACTACAGCCGGATCCATGGGCAGATCTATGCGCTGCCCTCCACTCCCAGCACACAGCTTCTCTATTACCGAAAAGATTTATTTGAAAGCCCAATCTACAAGCGAATGTATTATGAGCACTATAAGACAGAGTTGAAACCGCCGAAAACTTTTGAAGAATTCAACCGTATCGCCGCATTCTTCACCAAATCTATCCACCCGGCTTCACCGGTTGACTATGGCGCCACTCTCACCTTGGGCTCTACCGGTGTGGCCGGCACGGAATTTATGTCCCGGCTGTTCAGCCGCCAGGACAATCTGTATGACAGCCAGGATGAAATCCATCTGGACTCTGCCGCCTGTCTTCAGTCCTTAAAAGAGCTTTTAGAGCTCCGGTCGTATACCTCGCCCTCTTATTGCAACTGGTGGGTAGATACCGCCCGAAGCTTTGCCTCCGGCAACTTTGCCATGTCCATACTCTACAGCAATTTTGCCAGTGACCTTCTGGCCCAGAATTCTCATGTAGTGGGGAACATCGGCTATACTATGATGCCAGGGGCCAATCCCATCATTGGCGGAGGCAGTCTGGGAGTCTCCCGATATTCCCGTCATCCCAGAGAAGCCCTCTCCTTTATTAAATGGATGTGCAGCGAACCGATCTCCTCAGCGGCTGCACTGCTCGGCAGTACCTCGCCCTGCAAAAAGACTTATGAAAATTATGAGGTTGTCAATAATTTCCCCTGGATCAATCTGGCTGAACGATGCTTCCCGCTGGCCAGAGGCAGACGGCTCCCCGAACGAGAGCTGACGCCTTTTGACGAGAGAAAATATTTAAATATTTTGGGAATGGCTGTGAAAAATTCTTACAGCAATATCTGCAGCCCGGAAGAAGCCCTGAAGAATGCACAAGAATTATTTGAGAAAAATTTTCGATGGAAATTTTGAAGAACTGGGTGGTGCAGTGTCAATAGGTCAATGTCTTTTCGTTGATTTTCCCAGAAGGTACGCCCTGGAGGAAGGAGCAAGACGGCGGTCGGTCTGTCAGGGGCCTTTTCCCGTTTCGGGATTAACAAACCTTAAAATTTCTGAATTTTGCTAAATGCGAAATGAAAATGCCCAAACTCGCTTCGCTCAGACAATGTGCATTTTCGTTTCAACGAGAAATCCAGAAACTTAAAGGTTTCTAAATCCCTGCAAAAGTCAAAGGCCCCCGACAGACCGACCGCCGTCTTGCTCCCTCCTCCAGGGCTGAGTATTCTCAGGAATTAAACGGAATTGCTTGTTTTGCAACATCTTCGTGGATTTTTTTCATTGGACGCACTTTTCTGTAACTTTAAAAAAAGGAATCCTGTCAGATATCCAATGGGCGTGCTTCATCATCCTCTTGCTGCGGCATATATTTATCAAAAACGCCTACAATGATATAAGAATTCAAAAACGCCAGCAGCGGAAAACCAAACAAAAACAAAAGGGCCTGCAGCATTGGCAGCAAAAAGAGCGCCACCAGCACCAGTCCGATATCCATCACCAAAATTCCCAGCGAATGCAGGACATGGCGCACGGAAATAAAAAAGGCATTAAACAGGGTTCTTTTTACTGGATTATAAAACCGTGCTTGCAGCGGAAATACAAACAGAAGAACAAAAAGATAGATCAAGGAAAAACCGCCGAAAATTGCTACCATGATTGTACGAAACATTGACGGCGTTGTCTGTAGCCCCAGAAAAAAATACAGATCAAAACCCAGCAGACATCCCACCACCAGCATAATCAGCCAGAGCACGGTCGCCTGTTTGAAATTTTCTTTAAATGATTTGAAAAAGGAACGAATCGTCGGCCCTTCCTCATCCCGTACCAGTTTTAGGGTCACATAATATACCGCTGTGGTAGAAGCCCCCACGGTCACAATCGGAATGCTGCAAATCAACCAGAGCACATTAAGAATCAAAACATCACAAAATTTGCCGATAAATCTCCATACCGGATTATCATAGTTAAAAATTCCTGACAACATCGTCTCATTCCTCCTTTGATTCAAAAAAGCAGACAGATTTAGAAAACTAATCCACCTGCTTTTTGCAATCTATGCTCCTCTTACTGCGGCTTCTCCACCTGTATAATCGCTGCTTTCTGCATGGGAATCCGGCAATGCCGGTCGCTGCCGAACTCTACTATCACCGTATCGTCGGTCATATCAATAATCACGCCGTAAAACCCGCTACTGGTCAATACAGTATCTCCGATTGCCACGCTGGCCATCAGCTCTTCTTTTTTCTTTTTCTCCTTCTGCTGAGGACGAATCGCCATAAAATACATCAGCACGATGAAAAAGATAATATAACCAAATAACAGGGACACTGGCATTCCGCCAGCTTGTGTTGCTGTCAACATAAGCACCCTCCTCACAGACTATCCCTCCGCCTCGCCGGATGTCTGACTTTTCTTTCTTTTAATTGTTACCGGCAAAATCGCCTCAGTCCTCCTGTGGCCCTGCCTCCATCCCGCTAAGCTTCTTTGCTTTATATTCTGCATAACGGTGTTCTTCGATTGCGTCGCGAATCTCTTCCATCATTGTATTATAAAAATACAAATTGTGCAAGACACATAATCGCATTCCGAGCATTTCTTTTGCCTTAAACAGATGGCGAATATATGCCCGGCTGTAGGAACGGCACGCCGGACACTGGCATCCTTCTTCAATCGGCCGGGAATCCAGCTCATACTTTTGATTCAGCAGATTCAGCTTTCCCTGGTTCGTGTACACATGGCTGTGGCGTCCGTTTCGGGAGGGATACACACAATCAAAGAAATCCACTCCCCGATCTACCGCTTCCAGAATATTGGCCGGGGTCCCCACCCCCATCAGATAGGTAGGTTTGTCCTGCGGCAGGTGAGGAACCGTCACGTCAAGGATATGGTACATCTCCTCATGGCTTTCCCCTACTGCCAGCCCGCCGAGTGCGTACCCGTCTAAATCCATCCCGGCAATCGCCTTGGCATGTTCAATCCGGATCTCTTCCTCTACGCCGCCCTGGTTGATCCCAAACAGCAGCTGTTCCCGGTTAATGGTGTCCGGCAATGCATTCAGCCTGGCCATCTCCCGCTTGCAGCGCTCCAGCCATCTGGTTGTCCGCTCTACGGAATTTCTGATATAATCATAATCCGCACGGCTCGAGGGACATTCATCGAAGGCCATGGCAATGGTGGAACCCAGATTGGACTGAATCTGCATGCTTTCCTCCGGCCCCATAAAAATCTTGTGCCCGTCAATGTGGGAATTGAAATAAACTCCCTCCTCCTTGATCTTGCGCAAACCAGCCAGGGAAAACACCTGGAATCCGCCGGAATCGGTGAGAATCGGACGATCCCAGTTCATAAACCGGTGAAGCCCTCCGAGCTGCCGGATCAATCGATCTCCCGTGCGCACATGGAGATGATACGTGTTGGACAGTTCCACCTGAGTTCCAATCTGACGCAGATCATCGGTGGATACAGCCCCTTTAATCGCCGCTGCCGTACCGACATTCATAAAAACTGGCGTCTGGATGGTACCGTGCACAGTCCTTACCTCCGCCCGCTTAGCGCGGCCATCCGTCGTAATCAGTTTATATCTCATTTTCAATTTTTCTCCGCTTTTGCTTCTGCGCCCTTCCGGCCCTTTGCCACCGTCATCACATACCACAACGCGCCGGTCACACATACCGAAGAATAGGTGCCGCACACAATACCCGTCATCAATGGCAGCGCAAACTCCCGAATCGAGGACACACCAAGCAAGAACAGTACAAACACCATGATAAAGGTGGTCAGCGAAGTATTGATACTGCGGGTAAACGTCTGGGTAATGCTCTGGTTTACCAGCTCCTCCAGATCCTGCTTTGGCGATCTGCCTGCCAGATTCTCCCGGATACGGTCAAAGATAACAATCGTCGCATTGATCGAATATCCTACAATCGTCAACATACAGGCAATAAAGGTCGAGCCCACCGACCATTTTGCCACTGCATAAAAGGTCAGCACTACCAGCACATCATGCACAAGAGCAAGGATCGCACTGGTGGCAAAACGAATATCTTTAAACCGGAACCAGATATACAAAAGCATCAGTATCGTAGCCAATACTACAGCCACAACGGCATCCTGCTTCATCTCTTTGCTGACGGCGGCCGAAATACTTTCTGCCGTAATCAGCTCCTTTTCCACACCAAACGCTTCTACCAGCGCATTCTCCAACTCCTGACGCTGATCTACCGACAGGGTCTGGGTCTTGATAATCACCTCGTTGGTCCCTTCTACCTTCTGAGTCTGTACGTCTGCATTACCGGTAATTTTCGAAACTACCGGCACCACCCGGCTGGAAATATCCTCCAGAGAAAGATTCTCATTAAATGTCACATTGGTAGAAGTACCGCCGGTAAAATCCATTCCATAGTTGAGGGCTCTTCCCGTCTGGGCATTATTTAAAAGCATTGCGCCCCACCCGGCCACGACCATTACAATGGAAATCCCAAAGCAAATCTTCTTTTTGCTCAGGAAGCCAATTTGTTTCCCATCCTTCTTGACGCCATAGCATTTCGCATTCTCAAATCCCAGATTGTACAGGCCATAGATAGCAAACCGGGTTACAAAAAGCGCCGTGAACATGGACAAAATAATACCGATTGCCAAAGTTGTGGCAAAGCCCTTCACTGTACCGGAGCCGCGGAAATACAATACGGCCGCCGCAATCAAAGTAGTCACATTGCCATCTACAATCGCTGATAAAGCCTTGTTAAAGCCTGTTTTAATCGCGGAATGCACCACCTTGCCATGTCCCAGCTCTTCTTTAATACGCGTGAATATAATGACGTTGGCATCTACCGCCATACCGACCGACAAAATGATACCGGCTATACCCGGCAGGGTCAGAGTAACCTCAAAGGCCGCCAGCAAAATCAGGATTAATCCCACATACAGCGCCAATGCCAATACGGCTGCGATTCCCGGTACGAGATAAACGGCAGCCATAAATATCGCCACCAGAGCAAATCCAATCGCGCCGGCCTTTAAGCTGGTGGCAATCGCCTCCTGGCCTAATTTCGCACCCACGACATTAGAACGCAATTCCTCTAACTCCAAAGACAACGAACCGATTCGAATGGTAGATGCCAGGTTGTTGGCCTCTTCATATCCATTCATGCCATCGATCTGGCACTGGCCACCGGTAATCGCCTCCCGGACCACCGGGCTGGAGATGATAGCGCCATCATAGATAATGGAAATTCTCTTTCCCACGTTTTTTGTGGTGGCATCTGCAAAGCTGCTGGTGCCCTCCGGCGTAAAGGTCAGGCTTACCACATAGGAACGGATTCCATTCTGCTCTGTCTGCCCTACCTTGGCTGTGGCTACCTGATCCCCCGTCAGAATCACTTGCCCCACTTCGTCAACAAATATCAGCGAACCTGGTTTGCCCAAATCCTGCAAAATTGCATTCGCGTCCGACACACCGGGGATATCGATATTGATGCGGTTAGATCCTTCCCGGTATACCTCTGCCTCAGTGCTGTAATTCTGCACCCTTTGCTGCAATTTGTAAACCGTGTCCGCCATGTCCTCGTCCGACGGATTCTGTTCCACTGCCTGATAGGTAATGCTGACACCGCCGGCCAGATCGAGTCCCAGCTTGATATTATCCATAGTATCATAGCCAAGATATCCGAACAGCCCCACTGCAACCAGCAGAACCAACAGGCTCAAAAACCCTTTTACCTTATTGTTCTTCATTTTCTTTTCTCCTTAAAACCATTTATATATACCTAACAGGGTATATCACAGCTTCCATCCTCATCCATCAGCGCTGCCTGAATCATAATTGCGCACTCAATCCGCTTTTTCTGCATCTCGCAGCCAATGTCATAGGCGTCAGTAATACTCCCGTGGAAATTGTAGGAATTGGCGGCACAACCGCCGCTGCAATAAAATCGGGCAAAACAATCCCGGCATTTTTCTTTTGCATATACATTGCACAATTTAAATGCATCCCGGATATCGGTCCGGACAATCCCGTCTTCCACATTTCCCATCCGGAAATCCTCCTGCCCCACAAACTGATGGCAGGGATACAGATCTCCCCATGGCGTCACCGCCAGATACTCGGTTCCCGACCCGCAGCCGGACAGCCGCTTGGCCACACAAGGTCCCTGGCTCAAATCTATCATAAAGTGAAAAAATTGAAAGCCTTTTCCCGCTTTTTTTCTTTTAATATACTCCGCCGCCAGCTTATCATATTCTTCCAGGATCTGTGGCAGATCCTCCTCGCGTATGGCATAAGGCTCTTCCGGCGGCGCCACCACCGGCTCGATGGACATCTGATCAAATCCCAAATCGGCAAAATGCTTCACATCTTCAGAGAAATCCAGATTATGCCGCGTAAAGGTCCCTCTCACATAATAGTCTTTCCCGGCACGCGATTGGGCAAACTGCTGAAATTTCGGGACAATGATATCATAGCTGCTGCCCTTCCCGTTACGGGTCGGCCTCATAAAGTCGTTGACCTCTCGCCGCCCGTCTAAGCTCAGGACTACATTGCTCATTTCCCGGTTGCAAAATTCCATAATCTCATCATTTAATAATACCCCATTGGTGGTCAGCGTAAACCGGAAATGCTTATTGTGGACAGCCTCCTGGGATCTGCCGTACTCGACCAGCTGTTTTACCACGTCCCAATTCATCAGCGGCTCCCCGCCGAAGAAATCCACTTCCAGATTCCGCCTGTTTCCGGAATTGGCAATCAGAAAATCCAGGGCCTTCTTTCCCACTTCAAAGCTCATCAGCGCCCGACGGCCATGGTATTCTCCTTCTTCCGCAAAACAATACCGGCATCCCAGATTGCAGTCATGGGCAATATGCAGGCAGAGTGCCTTCACCACAGTCTTCCGTTTTTTGAAATCCGTCACATATTCCTGGTAAATATCCTTAGTAAACAGCTCTTCCTGATCTACCAGCACCTGGATCTCCTTCAATGCTTCATCGATCTCCAAAGCGCTCCAGGCCAGGTTCCCTTCACCGGCTTTTCCGGCCAACTGCTCCCGCACCCGGCCGCACAATTCTTCCGACAGCTTTTCCGGCTTTTCCAGCTCCCCGACCTTTGGCGCCAGCAGCCGGATCGCCTCATATACCACATCATCCACCACATGTACGGAACCGCTTGCCACATCCATCACGATGTTATAGCCGTTATTTCTATATTGATGAATCACGTATATTCTCCTTTTTCTTCCCCAGCAGCAAAAATCCTGCTCATAACGAAAAACCCCTACAATCCAGGACCATAGGGGTCTTTTCTTGCTCTACAAGTATTCATCTGCCGCCTTGGATTACCGGTTTGCATTCTCACAGCTTTGATTGCCCACCGTACAGGAAGTCTTGCATGCAGACTGGCAGGAAGTCTGGCACTCGCCGCAGCCGCCCTTCTTCATGGATTCCTTTAAGGTCTTATTATTTAAAGTTTTTATGTGTTTCATACCGCTATCGTCCTCCTGTCATTTTTATCTGCCGCGATTATACCATATGTCCTTATTTCCCGCAAGTTTTTTATGATAAGATTTTAAAGCCTGGATCCTACATCCACTGCGACACTTGCTCCAAAAGCACTTCTTTCTTGTTTTTCTCCGGTTCTTCCAGCACCAGAGCCAAAAGCCTCTTCAGAATCTGCCCCATTTCTTTTCCCGGCCTCACCCCGGCTGTTATCAGATCCTGTCCGCCCACTGCCAGATGCTTCAGATCCAGGCAATCCCCCCGGGCGCGGATCTTCTCCGTCAGCCGGCGGATCTCATCTCCATACGAATTTAGCTCCACCAGCACATCCCACACCTCGGGAAGCATCCCGCTCATAGCCCGGCGCACTGCCGGCTCCTCTGCCGGAATCTCCTTGCCGGCCCAAGCCACCAGCGTTTGCACCTTATTGATCGTATCATTGTCCAGTTTTAAATCTTTAAGCGTCCGCACCGCCGACTCCGGAGCCGTCAGACGCAAAAAGTCCGCCCACCGCACATATTTCTCAGCGGATAGCCCCGGCATACCCTCAAATTCCTGCCAGGGCAACGCTGCAAACTCCGGTGAGATATATCTGCTGATTCCCGTCTCATAAACCTGCCGGATTTTCTCCGGATGCGCCGAACACAAAAGCTTTGTCAATTCCACCTGAATCCGCTCTTTGCTCACTCTGGCAATATTCGGGGCAATCCTGGCAATCGCATGATAAGTCTGTTCCTCAATGGCAAAATCCAACTGAGCAGAAAAACGGATCGCCCGCAAAATCCGCAGAGCGTCTTCTTCAAAACGCTCTCTGGCTTCGCCCACACACCGGATAATCTTTTGCTTCAGATCTCCTATACCGTCAAAAGCATCCACGATCCCCGTCTCATGGCTGTAGGCCATGGCATTGATAGTAAAATCCCGCCGTTTCAGATCCTCCAAAAGCTCTGAGGTAAATGCCACCTCCCTGGGATGGCGGCCATCCTCGTACTCTCCGTCAATTCGGTAAGTGGTCACCTCATATCCCTGGCGATCCATCAGAACCGTAACAGTTCCATGCTGGATTCCGGTATCGATCGTCCGGCGAAACAACTGTTTCACTTCCTGGGGAAGGGCCGAAGTCGTGATATCCCAGTCTCCCGGTTCCCGTCCTAAAAGCGTGTCACGGACACAGCCGCCCACCGCATATGCCTCAAAGCCCTCTTGCCTCAGCCTTTCAATGATTCTCTCCACCTGCGGCGGCATAGGGATCCGCTGCTTCTCCATGCCTTTTTACATCCTTTCTGATCCGGATTTGCCTCACACGCCCGGTTATTCTTTAATATGCCTTTCCCCAATATACCATCTTGACTGCCGGCTTTCCACAGCAGACGCATTTATCCGAGAGCTGTTCCTGGGCAAAAGGCATACAGCGGGAGGTAGCACCCGTCACTTCTTTGATCTTATCTTCACATTCCCGGCTTCCACACCACATGGCCTTCACAAAGCCCGGCTTTTCTTCCACAGTTTTGGTAAAAGCCTCAAAATCCGTAGCCTCATAGGTATGGGCATCCCGATGGGCACGGGCGCGCTCCAGCATTTCCTTCTGCATCTGTTCCAGTAAAGCTTTCACCTGCTCTGCTATCTCATCCAGAGATACCACCAGTTTTTCATGCGTATCCCGGCGCACTAATACTGCCTGGTTTTGAGCGATATCCTTCGGTCCGATCTCCACACGCACCGGAATGCCTCGCATCTCTGACTCACTGAATTTCCAGCCCGGACTCTTATCCGAATCATCTACCTTCACCCGGAAATGAGAAAGAGCCTCTTTGACAGCAAACGCCTTTTCAAGCACGCCTTCTTTCTTCTGCTGAATCGGGACAATCATCACCTGCGTGGGGGCAATCCGGGGCGGCAGCACCAGTCCGCTGTCATCGCCATGCACCATGATTATAGCTCCGATAATCCTAGTCGACATGCCCCAGGATGTCTGATGGACATACTGCAAAGAATTATCCTTTGCCGCATACTGAATCTCAAAGGCTTTCGCAAATCCGTCCCCAAAATTGTGGCTGGTGCCGGATTGCAGGGCTTTGCCGTCATGCATCAGCGCCTCAATGGTATAGGTGGCCTCTGCGCCGGCAAACTTCTCTTTATCGGTCTTCTGCCCGCGAATAACCGGAATCGCCAGCACCTCCTCACAGAAATCCGCATACACGTTCAGCATCTGTTCCGTCCTCTCCTGGGCTTCCTCAGCCGTAGCATGGGCCGTGTGGCCTTCCTGCCACAAAAATTCCCGGGAACGCAGGAAGGGACGGGTGGTCTTCTCCCAGCGGACTACCGAACACCACTGGTTATATACCTTCGGCAAATCCCGGTAAGAATGGATATCCCTGGCGTAAAAATCACAAAACAAGGTCTCCGATGTCGGCCGCACGCACATCCGCTCCTGCAGCGCCTCTAACCCACCATGTGTGACCCAGGCCACCTCCGGCGCAAAACCCTCCACATGATCCTTTTCCTTCTGCAGCAGCCCTTCCGGGATAAACATCGGCATGTATACATTTTCCACGCCCGCCTCTTTAAAACGCTTATCCAGCTCCTTCTGGATATTTTCCCACAAGGCGTATCCTGCCGGTTTGATAACCATGCAGCCTTTCACACTGGCATAATCGCACAGCTCTGCCTTCTTCACCACATCCGTATACCACTGGGCAAAATCTTCGCTCATGGATGTAATCGCTTCTACTAATTTCTTCTCACTGGCCATGATGCTCCTCCTTGATCTTCTATCCGTCATTCAAATCTTCCGCTTAAAAATGCACATCCCCCGGAAGGCTTTTGTTCTATAGGGCACACTTTCCTATAAAATAAAAAACATCCGATCCCCTGTCACTTACGACAGGGGACCGAATGCTCTTATCACACTTCGGCGGTACCACCCCTATTAGCCTCTGCCAGTCCCTGTCATGTGCTGCCGCACCGGCATCTCTCTGTCAAAAGCTCACTCATATCCGTTAACGCCGGACGTCACGCGCACTTTCCTGCGAAAACTCCAAGGCCGGTTCAGCTTTCAGGGACATGGAAGCCTCTCACCCGGCGGCTTCCTCTCTGGACATGTATGTCAGCTTACTATTCCTCTTCTTCGTCATGGTGATTCTACGCCATTTTCCAGAGTTTGTCAAGCAGTTACCGGGAAAGCGGCATGGGGATTTACTGTGCAGGACTAGATTCTTCTGCCCATCCAGTTCAGGACATCCGCTATGACTTCATCCCTGCAATACTCGTTGAAAATCTCGTGAAACAGATTCCCGTAAATCTTCATCTGCTTATCGGTTGAGGCGGCCTCTTCAAAGAAACGATAAGTATCTTTTACACTTACCAGGCCGTCTTTTTCTCCGTGAAGCATCAGTACCGGATAGGCAAAGCCCTTCACCTTCTCCTCAAACCAGGCAAGTCCGTCACAAATGGCATAGCACAGGCCCGTGGTAAAGGTCTTGGTATTATAGGGATCCTTGCCATACCAGTCTACCACCTCCGCAACGGAACACACTCCTGCCCCCAGCTCATTCGGCAGCTTCGTATGTACGTCCTGTCCCTTCGGAACTCCCGTAATCAGTCCGCCCAAATCATAAGTCAATGCTCCGCTGGTCACGATGCCCCGCAGCCGCTGATCCGGATATTTTGCCCCGTACAGCGCTACCGTAAAGCCTCCCATACTGTGGCCAATCAGAAATACCGGTATATCCGGATTCTCTGCAATCGCCATATTCACTACCACATGAGTATCATCCAACAGCTCATTGAAATCTGCATAAAAGGTGCGCTCTCCTTCCGAACGTCCATGTCCCCGGTGATCGAACCGATAGGTGCCAATCCCGGCCTGGTGAAGCTGCTCTGCAAAATAGTCATACCGGCCCTGATGCTCACAAAGACCATGCACAATCACTGCCGCTGCCCTGGCCCCACTGGGAAGCTCCCTGTTCAGATACAACTGCATCCCGTCAAATGAAGAAAACATTTCACCCATTTTGTAACCCTCCTCAGCTTGTATTTGATATCTCAAGCATACCACATTCCCGCTTCAAAGTATACCATAATTCTCCGGTTTGCCGTCAGTCATTGTCCGGCATCAGCTTGATCCGAACCATAATCTGCCGCACAAAACTTCCCTCTGGCAGATCCATATCTTCTGCATGCGTCTGTGCCGGAAACTCTCCGCCCTCCTCAAGCTCCACTGCCAGCCAGTTATAAGCAGCCTCCCTGGCCTCCTCCAGTGCGTCCTCCAGATCTGGCCCGTCCGCCTCACAGCACTCCAGATCCGGAAATACCACATGGTAACCATTCCCGCCCTTATGCGGTGTAAATACCGCCGGATAAATAAATGTCATAATTTTGTATCTCCATTCTTTTTCTGTCATCACCGGCCGCCAATGTCATGATGTTGGGGGCAAAAGGTGTTTTGATCCCTATGATACCACGAATTGCTCCGCATTTCATGCTTCCGCAATCGTAAAACACCTCAAATTCACTCATTTTTCTGTGAAAAATGGCTACTTTTCGGTGTTTTTGCGGATCCCAAGTTCAAAAATCCTCTTGCAAGCAAGCTTGCATCGGATTTTTTGACCTTTTGACCCTGGTATCATGTCATTAAGTTTAGCTCTGAAAACACTCAGCCATGGAAAAAGGAGCGGGAAGAGCCGGGAAATAGTCGGATGCTTTTGACTTTGCAGGGATTTAGAAGTCCTTAAATCCCTGAGTTTTGCCTTGAAACGAAAATGCACACTGTCTGAGCGAAGCGAGTTTGGGCATTTTCGTTTCGCTTTTCGCAAAAATCAGGGATTTTAGGAATTCTTGATCCCGAAACCGGAAAAAGCATCCGACCGTTTCCCGGCTCTTCCCGCTCCTTTTTCCATGGCGTACCTTCTAAAAAATCAATTGAATGACATTGCACCGGCAGCTTCTCTTTTTTCCGAAAAGCTGCCAGTATTGCTTCCCACTCTTATTATAGATTTCGGCCCCCAGGATGTCAATTCTGCCCATTTAAATAATTCACATCCTGCTGTTTTGGCAGAGCAAAATATTTTATCTGAGTATTGCCCAGTTCCGGTTCCAGCCGTACTGCTGAGATCCTCCTGTTTTCCGCCGTAGCAAAATAGTAGGTCCGGCTCTCTGCACACATGGCGGCAATGCAAAGCGTTAAGTCATAATCCTCGCTGTCATCTCCTGCCCGGATGATTCCCCGGGGGATATCCACGGCTGCAAAATTATGAAACATTTTAGAAATTCCGTCCAGTTCGTCGACTCCCTTCACAGCATATTCCTTGATGAATGCCATCCGGACAAACCGGGACGGTGAGGAATAATCACCGGGCAGCCCCATTCCGCCTCCCTGGTTTTCTCCAAATTCTGCTATTCGGATACCATTCAGTTCCCGGGGCCGGATCGGCAGATTGCTGACGCCGGTATAATTACACAGATTTGTCAGATGCCACGGATAATCCGGGCTGTTTGTCAGTACCCCGATTGAATGGCGATAAGCATTCATCCCATCCCTCCCCGATTCCACCACCACTGCTTCTCCGGTCCTGTCCGAAAACATATAGTGCACGGACATCCGGCATCCAAATACCAGCTCCTCCGTAAGCTGAATCCGCGGCAAGTGCCACATCAATTCCTCCACAGAGCCGCAACGGGCCAGCAAATACGAAACCAGAAAGCCCGGATTTACCGTCATTCGTCCGCTCCCTGCCTGTTGCCGGTAGGCGGCATAATCCGGAAGATTTAAAAGCACTCCCATAAAACCATTTTCATTGATGCCGTCAACCATAATCGGCGTATCCTGTCCCAGGATCGCCATGCCGCAAAATGCATACTTCACCACCGCCCAGGACTGGCTGGAAGGATTGATCTCCAGCCTCATCCGGTGTCCCCGGGGAATCACGGCTATTTTATTTCGGGACAAATCTCCAAACTGATCATAGGTGCGCCCCAGCAAATGTTTTCCGTCCTCAGTATCCCAGGAAAAGCTGCTGCATCCAAAATTCATATTCATAGGCTTTCATTCTCCTCTTCTCCTTTATTATAGCTTTTCTGCCTGCTGCTTATTCCCATCAAAATCAATCCTTGCCGACGTTTTTCAACGGCTCATCAGCAAATCCCCGTTTTTCTTCAGCCACGCCTTTCTCCAGGTATAATCCGGCAATACAGATTCCACCTGTTTCCAAAAACGGTCCGAGTGGTTCATCTCCCTGCGGTGAGCCAGCTCGTGAACCACCACATAGTCCAGCACTTCCAGAGGCGCCAGAATCAGGCGCCAGTTAAAATTCAGATTTCCTCTGGCACTGCAACTGCCCCAACGGGTCTTCTGATCCCGAATCGTGATCCTGCCAAAGCTCACCCCCATCTGCCCGGCAAAATATTCCGTTCTCTCCCGCAATATCCGCTCCGCCCGCATACGATGATAAAGATACTCTTCCGGCGTCCATTCCGTCTGCTGCCCCTTTTTTTCTTCTTGTTCCCAGATCCGCTGCTCCAGCTCTCTTTGTTTTCGCCGGATCCACTCCCTCTTCTCCTCAACAAATTTCTCCGCCGCCGCCCTGCTGCACTGTTTCGGTACTCTTACCGTGACCGAACCATCGGCTGCTATCTGAATCGCGATGGTTTTTCTGGCACTTCTTATCAGATTATAAGAAATCTTGTCATTTGCTTCTGTAATCCCCACTCTTTTATTCCTCCATTTTATAAAATTTTCTGTATATTTATCAATTCCCCGCTTGCTTTCCTCTTTTAATTTGCTATACTTATGTTAAGATTCCGAACCGGTTTTTCCTTTCACATTTCCGGTTCCCGGGAATCCATCAGCCAGATAACGGAGGTATACCATGGATTTAGTCAGCCAGTTTATCGAAAATTATAAAAAGAAAATCCCTGTTTATGAAGCAGCCGGCAGACTGGCCGCTGCCCAGCTGGAGGCTGCCCTGCAATCCGCCGGTATCCGCGCCATGGTTACTTCCCGCGCCAAAAATCCTGACCGCCTGAAAAGCAAGGTGATCCGCCGGAACACTTTGCGGGAAAATCCTTACAAAAACATGAAAGAGATCTATGACGATATCGCCGATCTGTGCGGTATCCGGGTATCTCTGTACTTCCCTGGCGACCGCAACAAAACCGGGGATCTGATTGGAGATTTGTTTAATATTCTGAGTATCCGCCATTTTCCAGAAGAGTCCAAGCCCCCTACCTACAACCGGCGCTTTTCCGGCTACTGGGCTACCCACTACCGCGCTCTTCTCAAAGAGGATACTCTGGCTCATGCCCAAAAGCGTTATGCCTCCGCCCGTTTAGAAATACAGGTCGCTTCCCTGCTGATGCATGCCTGGTCCGAAGTTGAGCATGACCTCGTTTACAAACCGCTTCAGGGCAGTTTATCCGAGGAGGAGCTCGCCATTATCGACGAATTAAACGGTCTGGTTCTCTCCGGCGAAATTGCCCTCGAACGGCTCCAGAGCGCCGGCAACAAGCGGATTCTTAATAAAAAATCCTCTTTTGACAGCCAATATGACCTGGCCTCCTATCTTTATAATTATTTGAGCAGTAACTTCCGCAAAGAAGACGTGGAACTCCGCATGGGCGACATTGAACTGCTGTACCGCCTGATCAGCCGTCTGGAGATGAATAGTGTCAAAGCCATTGAACCTGTCATGAAATCTGTAAAATTTGAAAAAGATAAGCGGAATATCTCGCAGCAGATCATTGATCAGATTATCACCGGCAATGCCATGCATTACCAGACCTACCAGGAACTTCGTACTGCCAATCACACCTGCGACGAGGCGGCTTCCTCGGCAATCCAGCAATTCCTCAACATCTGGGTCCCTTTGGAAAATCTGCTGAATCATATTACCTATCGCAATTCTCCAAAGCAGCGCGGCGCTTTCCATATCAATTCCTTAAAGCGTATGAACCTGTTAAGCCAGGACTGCATCGGCGCTATCATATCTCTGCGGAAACTCCGCAATGTACTGATTCATGATATCGAGCTCCCGGAAACCGATATCATCCTGAAACGCACCCGGGAAGCGCAGGAGTTGCTTCAAAAGCTGGAAACGCAATTTGGCGGGGAATGATTCTGTTTCCTCAGACAGTTTTTTAACATTTATTGCATTTTGTGTTCTCCCATATTATAATACCCTCAATGGACAAGCATTTATTTCTGCGAGCAATGAGCCAAGCGCCGTGCTTGCACGACCATTTGGCGAATGCCGCGAGGGTCAAATACCCCGTTGCTTGCAGCGGGGTATTTGACTACACAAATCTGTGAGGAGAACAATTATGAGCTTCGAATTTATCAACAAGCTGCCAACCCCGGCAGAAATCAAAGAACAATTTCCCCTTCCGATGGAATGTGCTTTGGTAAAAGCTAAAAGAGACGAGGAAGTCAAAAAAATCATGACTGGCGAAAGCGACCGGTTTTTAGTCATCATCGGCCCTTGTTCCGCTGATAATGAAGACTCCGTGCTGGACTATACCAGCCGTTTAGTCAAGCTTCAGGAAGAAACCAAAGACAGGCTGTTAATCATTCCCCGGGTGTACACCAACAAGCCCCGGACCACCGGCGAAGGCTACAAGGGAATGCTTCATCAGCCGGATCCGGAACGGCGGCCCAGTATGGCTGAGGGCCTTCACGCCATCCGCCGTATCCATATGCGGGTTTTACAGGAAACAGAACTGTCTACGGCCGATGAGATGCTTTATCCGGACAACGTCAGTTATCTCGACGACATCATGTCTTATATCGCCGTCGGCGCCCGCTCAGTTGAAAACCAGCAGCATCGCCTGGTATCCAGCGGCTGCCATGTACCGGTAGGTATGAAGAATCCCACCAGCGGAGATCTCACCGTCATGCTAAATTCTGTCCAGGCCGCTCAGAGCGGGCATGAATTCATCATGCGGGACTGGGAGGTCAAGACCACCGGTAACCCATGGACCCACACCATACTCCGGGGCGCTGTCAATAAACACGGGCAATGCCTTCCTAACTACCATTACGAAGATCTTATCCTGCTGCATCACTTATACACGGAACGCAATCTGCAAAATCCGGCCTGCATCGTAGATGCCAATCACTCTAATTCCAATAAACAGTATGCCGAGCAGATCCGTATTGTCAAAGAAGTTCTGCACAGCCGCCGGCACTCTCCTGACCTGCACAGCTTTGTCAAAGGCGTGATGATTGAAAGCTACATTGAACCTGGCAGCCAGAAGATAGGAGAACATTGTTATGGCAAGTCCATTACCGATCCCTGCCTGGGTTGGGAGGATTCACAGCGTCTGGTATATGAAATTGCCGAAGGCCTGTAAACGGGATGTTGCAAAATAAGCCGTCAGCCATTTCCCGTGAGGGTGTTGCAAAATAAACCGCCTGTCCATTCTCTATCCTGTGTTTGGATGGTTCGTAAACAGCCGGACACAAGATAGGAGAAATGACGGGCGGTTTATTTGCAACACCCTCACGAAAAATGGCTGATGGCTTATTTTGATCCCCCTGCTATATTGCTGTTATGCCATCAGCGCTGCAACCGTAAAGTATGCCACTACAATTACCCCCAACAAGATACGGTAATATCCAAACAGCTTGAAATCATTTCTCTTTATATAACCCATCAAAAATTTGATGGAATATACAGATACCAGAAATGCAATTATCATGGCAGCAATCAGATAGAATATCTCGATTCCGGAAAACATACGGTCAGCCTTCAGAAAGAACTTTACTATCTTTAACAGGCTGGCGCCAAACATGACCGGAATTCCCAAAAAGAAAGTGAACTCTGCTGATGCCGCCCGAGAACATCCCAGCAGCATAGCGCCGATGATGGTCACTCCCGAACGCGATGTTCCCGGTACCAGCGCCAACAATTGAAAACATCCGATATATACGGCAGTCCGGAAATCAATCTGTGACACTCTCTGTATCGGAAACTCCGTCTGGTGATTCCGGTTTTCTACCATAATGAATAAAATTCCGTAAACAATCAACATAGCCGCCACTACAAAGCCATTATACAGATGGGCATCCATCCAGTCATCTAAAGGCATCGCGACCACTACCACCGGAACACAGGCCGCCGCAATCTTAACCCACAAAAGGATGGTATCCCGTTTCTGGCGGCCGCTTTTTCCTCTGTCAA
Organism: uncultured Lachnospiraceae bacterium; assembly: GCA_910588125.1. Classification (GTDB taxonomy): domain Bacteria; phylum Bacillota; class Clostridia; order Lachnospirales; family Lachnospiraceae; genus Brotaphodocola. The sequence continues at coordinate 3,430 of CAJUPI010000033.1, read as the reverse complement.
AAGGATTCAGCTTGTGGAAATAAAGCATCACTACTGCCAGGATCGCCCCCAATTGGATGACCACTTTAAAAACATTCCAGAAATCATCCGTGACTCTTAAGGGAATCAGCTCCTCTAATAAAATCATATGGCCGGTACTGCTGATGGGAAGCCATTCCGTAAAGCCCTCCACAATACCAAATACAACTATTTTCAGAAATTCAATTATATTCATGTAATGTTCTCTCTCCTAAACATTCTCAATCTGCCAGTCGATTGGCGTTAGTCCATTCTTCTCCAGGAAGGCATTCGTCTGGCTGAAAGGCTTGCTGCCAAAGAAGCCGCTGCTGGCAGACAAAGGGCTGGGATGAGGAGCTTTTAAAATCAAATGCTGGGGATTATTCAGCATAAGCTCCTTTTTCTGCGCCGGGCGCCCCCACAATATAAACACAATCGGCCGATCCTGCTCATTGAGAACGCGGATCGCTGCGTCAGTAAATTCTTCCCAGCCGATTCCCCGATGGGAGTTGGCAGCATGCGCCCGCACAGTCAGCACTGTATTTAAAAGTAATACGCCCTGTTTCGCCCACTTGACCAGATAACCATTATTAGGAATCTGACAGCCTAAATCATCATGGAGCTCCTTATAAATATTTACCAGTGACGGCGGAATCTTCACATCTGGCTTTACGGAAAAGCAAAGGCCGTGGGCCTGCCCCACATCATGATAAGGATCCTGTCCCAGGATCACTACCTTCACCTCCGAAAGAGGAGTAAAATCAAATGCATTAAAAATATCATTCGCATCAGGAAATATCTGCCGGGTCTGGTATTCTTCCTTCACCGTTTCATATAACTTCTTGTAATATGGTTTCTTAAATTCTTCCCCCATCGGCCCCAGCCAATCATTAGAAATCGCTCCCATTTGCTTTATCCTCCTTCGCATTTTTCTTTTGCTTTTTCAGGTGCGTTGTCTGCGGTTTGCCCGTACTCGTCATATCCGGACGGGCACCCCCCGCTGCTGCAAATACTTTTTCAATTCCCGAATCTCCAGCTCCTTATAATGAAACAGCGAAGCCGCCAGCGCTGCATCTGCCTTTCCTTCCGTCAGGGCATCATAGAAGTGCTCCATAGTCCCTGCTCCCCCGGATGCAATCACCGGGATTGACACATTTTCTGCCACCAGGGCAGTCAGTTCATTATCATAACCGGTTTTCATACCGTCGCAATCCATACTAGTCAAAAGGATCTCCCCGGCTCCCAACGCGTCCGCCTTTCTCGCCCATTCTATCGCATCCAGGCCGGTATCAATCCGTCCGCCATTTTTAAATACATTCCATCCAAAGCCGTCCGGACGCCGTCTGGCGTCAATCGCCACTACCACGCATTGGCTCCCAAACTTATCCGCCGCATCTGAGATCAGTTCCGGGGTATTAATCGCCGAAGAGTTGACAGAAATCTTATCCGCGCCCTCCCTCAATAATCTCCGAAAATCCTCCACAGTGCGAATCCCGCCGCCCACAGTAAACGGAATAAACACAGTTTCCGCTACCCGGCGCACCATATCCACCACCGTCTCCCGCTGATCCGAAGATGCGGTAATATCCAAAAATACCAGCTCATCCGCACCCGCTTTATCATAAGCCGCCCCGATCTCAACCGGATCCCCGGCATCCCGCAGATTTACAAAATTGACGCCTTTAACCACCCGTCCATTGTGCACATCCAGACAGGGAATGATTCGTTTCGTAAACATTATGCCGCTCCTTATCACCATATTCCTGACAGTTTCCATTCTTCATCCTCATACACTGCCCTCAGTGGACAATGCATTTATAACCGAATAAAGTTTTTCAAAATGGCCAATCCCGTACTACTGCTCTTTTCCGGATGAAACTGGCAGGCAAACACATTACCACTCTCCACCGCTGCATGAATATGAGTTGTATATTCAGTCGAAGCCGCCACTTGTGCCTCCTTTGCCGCCTTCAGGTAATAAGAATGGACAAAATATACATATTCGCCCGATTCGATTCCTGCAAAAAGGCGCGTTCCCGGACGGATCTCTAAGGAATTCCACCCCATATGAGGAATCTTCATCCCCTTCTTGTCAGGGAGCCGCAGAATCTCACCTTTCAAAATTCCCAACCCTTTTACTCCCCGGCTCTCGTCACTGCGTTCAAAAAGCAGCTGCAGCCCCAGACAAATTCCCAGAAACGGGGTTCCCCTTTTGACTACCTCATGAATCACTTCCACCAGCCCATACTGGTGCAGACGCTCCATAGCATCCCCGAAAGAGCCTACCCCCGGCAAAATCACCCGCTCTGCTGCCAGAATTTCCCTGCTGTCTCTGGTAATCACAACTTCTTCCCCGAGAGCCAGCAGCGCCTTTTCCACACTGCGCAGATTCCCTGCATCATAATCAATAATCGCTGTCATGTTGACCTCCGTCTGTAGCAGTCCAGAAATCTGAACCATTGTTCCAGTTTACCATAAATGCCCCGACTTCTCAACCATTGGCGTCAAGAATATGCTGCCGCCCATTCCACAGAGTCCGCTAAAAGCCCCTGGGCACGTCCGTGAAGCTCCCCGGCAAGCTGGGGAAACCGCTGATTCACCCGGTACAAAAATGATTTCTGGTTAAAATATGCTGTCTTTTCAAAAGGGAACCGGATTATCCCCGGATTGCCAAAGCCAACCCCCAGCTCCAGGATCAGCGTATTTTTGTTCAATGTTCCTGCCAGCCAATGTGTGTAACGTTCCCATTGAGGAAGATACCCTTCTTCAATATAAACCTCGGCATCTATGGTATTGCCTGTCAGCGCCGCGCCGCAATGAGGACAACGATCCTCCGGGATCTCCCCCGGCTCCCAGATATCCTTCGTACATGCCAGAGAGCACTGCCGCCATGTTTCATTTCCGCAAGGCGCCACAATCCTCTGCCACCGGCTTTCCCGCTGCACTGGCTCTGGCGGAAAAATCCGATCCATCCGGGCCTGCAAATCCGGATCCACGTTCCCGCATCCGAATTCCGTGCTATCCTCAGGCCCGGCATTTTTCACCTGCTCCCGTTCACTCCCCAGAGGAGTCTGATAAATCCAGGCATCCGTAACCATTGTAATAATAAAATAATCCTTGTCCTCCACCAGCTCATACAAGCCCCGATATGCCCGATTTAACAGCTCTTCCCGCTTCTTTCGCTCATCCCCGGAGGCCCCCTGAAGCTTCCACTCTTCTCCCAGCCCAATCAACACCTTCTCACACCCGGCCAAGCGGCCCTGTAACTCTGCGCGATCCATCTTTTTCTCCTCTTTCACAGCATCTGAACCAATGTCATGTAGCTTAACTCTGAGAATACTCAGCCATGGAAAAAGGAACGGGAAGAGGCGGAAAAATGATCTGCCGCTTTTGACTTTGCAGGGATTTAGAAGTCCTTAAATCTCTGAGTTTT
>CAJUPI010000032.1 GCA_910588125.1 uncultured Lachnospiraceae bacterium | reverse complement strand
GTTTCGCTTTTCGCAAAACTCAGAGATTTTAGGAATTCTTGATCCCGAAACCGGAGAAAGAGGCAGATCTTTTCCCGCCGCTTTCCGCTCCTTTTTCCATGGCGTACCTTCTGAGAAAATTAACTGAATGACGTTGATGAGGGAGAAGTGGATTGTCTTATCAAAATTTTATTTCCGCTCCGTCCGTACCGATGTTCCGGTCATCGATCTGTGTATTGACCGCCATAGAGCCGTCCGCATAAAAGTAATACCACTTACCATCAATCGATTTCCAGCCGCCGTAAAACATCCAGCCGTTTTCATCCAGCCAGTACCATTTTTCACCGTCTTGCAGCCAGCCGGTAACGGCTTTGCCATCTTTCCGGTATTGCCAGGAGCCGCTGTGATTTTGTACCCAGCCTTGCGCCGCCTGCGGGTCAATGGCGATTTCCACAAAACGCCGCAGGACGGTAGCAATTTCAGCGCGGGTGGCAATTCCCTGCGGATCAAACCTGTTTCCGCTTTTCCCTGCAAGGATGCCTGCCTGTTGCATAGCTTTGACCTCTGATGCCGCCCAGCCGCTGATCTGCGAGTTGTCCGCAAAAATCATTGCTTCCTGGGTGTCAGGCAGGGAATAACCAAGATTTTTCGCGTAATTTGCCATAATGACTGCCATTTGTTCCCGCGTGATGTTAGTTTCCGGGGAAAACAAGGCGTCTGTTTTCTCATCAGTGAATTTCCCGGTTTGACAGCTGTCTGGATCGATACCTGCCAGCCGCCCCAGGGCGGCGACAAACATTTCCTGTGTCATACCGGTATCAGGACTGAATTGATTGCTGCCTATGCCGGAGAGCAGTCCCCGGCTGGCGGCAAAGATGATATTATCTGCCGCCCAGTGGTTCGTAATGTCTGTAAAGGCCGGGGCGGGGGTTTTGTATCCCACGCCGTAAACGCTGAAATGCCCGGTTTCAAAAACAACAGCGCCCAGGCCGGGATGATAGCTGGAATTGGTGAGCCATTCCAGGTTGCCGGCGCTGTCTACATAGACGGCATACAGGTTGCCGCCCTGTTCGCCGTTTGCCGGAGCGTAGGGCAGACGGATAGTGATAGAGTGACCGCCAAAATCGGTAATCGGTATTTCTTTCCCGCCAGAGAGATAAATTAACGACACGTCATAAGCCGGCCTTGTGCCGATAGCAGTCCTGGCTTCCCGGGAAAAGCCGGACAGGGCGGCCCGCTTTACTCTGAGGATGATATCCCCGTCTTCTGAGATGGTATTCAGCCATTTCAGCAGGTCAGCATCTATCTGTTCAATAATCATGCCTTCGATAACGATTTCCAGCCGTTTTACATTCTCTTGGGTAAGGGTGTCTAAGGTTTGTGCCTTGATGGTTACGCTGCAAGAGGTCTGGCCAGCTTGCGGAGTGACAGGAATGACGACTGCCACGCCGCTTGCCGGATTGCCGTTCTTATTGGCATCATTTTTTGCTGTGCTGATAGCGGACTGGATAGTGCCATTATCCACCGCCGCGTTGCCGTTTGCATCTGGCGTCACTGGCTTAGCCTGGCCGGTGGCCGGGATTTCCGGCTTGTTTTGATCGGGATGTGCGACAATTGTGGAACTGCCGCCAGAAGAACCGCTGCCACCAGAGGAACCGCCGCCACCGGAAGAACCGCTGCCAGAATTCCCCCCGGTGTAAGTCCAGGTAGCCGTTACCGTGACAGCCTTGTCCGGCATAATAAAGGTGGTTGACGTATCACTTGCGTTGGCCAGATTTATCCCGTCAGGAGAAGTCCAGCCGTTAAAGCGGTAATTGCTGCGGCTTCCTGCGTGAATAGAAACCGTTGCCCCTGCTTCATAGCTTCCCGCGCCGCTTGCTGCCGCATAACTCCCGTTTACGGTTACGTTGTATTGAGTGGGCTGAGGGATTATGCAGCCATCCTTTTCAAATATCGGTTTAACAGTCACGTTTGTGGCGGGCATGGCAAAGCTGTTGCCACTAATCGTCACGTCACCGGATATAACTTGCCACTCCTTGAAATGATATCCGTTGTCTGGCGTGGCAGTTAAAGTGATTTTCGTCCCCTCTGTGGCGGAGGCAGGAGAGGCAAAAGCCGTGCCGCCGGTTCCAGCCTGTACCGTTACACTGTATTGAGTGGGTTGCGGCGTCAAGCCGCCATCCTTTTCAAATACTGGTTTAACAGTCACGTTTGTGGCGGGCATGGCAAAGCTGTTGCCGCTAATCGTCACGTCACCGGATATAACTTGCCACTCCTTGAAATGATATCCGCTGTCTGGCGTGGCAGTTAAAGTGATTTTCGTCCCCTCTGTGGCAGAGGCAGGAGAGGCAAAAGCCGTGCCGCCGATTCCGGCCTGTACCGTTACACTGTATTGAGTGGGTTGCGGCGTCAAGCCGCCGTCTTTTTCAAAAACAGCGACAAAGGTACGATTGCCTATAATGGTAAAAGTATAGCTTGTATTGGCACTTACCTCGCTGCCGCTCTCTGTCCATTTTACGAAGTGATAGCCGTCTTTTGCGGCCGCCGTGATTGTTACAGCCGCATTTTCTGTATAAGTCCCGCCGCCTGAAACAGTGCCTCCTTCTGTGGGGCTTGCGCTGACGGAAACAAGATACTCCTGTGCAATATATGGGATAGCGGTAATTGTGCCATTTATGCCGGTTATGGTATCATTTGCAAGGGTATCATTTTCTCCTTTGGAAAGGGAAACCGTAAATGTAAAGCCGCCGTCCATTCCATCTGTATTTGTATCGCTTCCCGCGGCTGCCGCTGTAAAATCTGTTACGGAAACCTCGCATTTCACGTCGTTTAGGTCCATTGCGGCAATTTTGCTTTCAATCCATGCTTTTACCGCGCTTTCTGTGTTTGCGGCGGATTGCCCGACGGTCCAGTTGCCGCTTTCGATTATAGACCTTGCTGTTGCAATATCCGCGATATTCCCCGCTGCCGGGTTCGGAGCATTAGAAACCGTTATGGTATAGATTGCCGTGGTTACTCCGTCTTCGGCGGTGACGGTAAACGTCCATGTTGCGCCGCTGTCTGCCGTGGCAAGGGCGGAAACGGCTGCGCCCGCCGCCGGTATTATATTAACTTTGCCACTGTCTGTTGGCGGAGTCTTTCCATAAGGCAGTACAACCGCGATTGATGTCCCGGTGATTACTCCCGCTGTGCCGTCCACAGAAACAGACTGTACTCCTGTGTCGGTGGATTTTACAGTCAGCGCAGCTTCGTCACTGGTTGCGCTGCCTGTGGCATTGCTGGCAACACACCGATATTTCCAGCCGTCCATGCCCTTATTGGTTGCTTCTGTAGTGTAGCTGTTGCCTGTTGCGCCGGGAATATCCTGCCAACCATTACCGTCCATGCTCACTTGCCATTGGCAAGCCGGGGCGGGGGCGCCGTTTACCGTTGCGGTAAATGCTGCGGCCTGGCCTTCGGCGACGGTAATATTTTGTGGCTGGCTGGAGAACGACGGTGCCATCTGGGTTTTGATCTTGTCAGCAGGCCAGTTTTCGCCATCGTAACCCGTAGCCCCGGCCGGAATATAAATGCTGTCGAGGGCAGTACATTCATCGAATGCGTTAACTCCTAACGACGGTGCCTGGTTGCTGGTAAAGGTTATTTCTGTCAGGCTGGTACAGCCATAAAATGCGTGATGTCCAATCGAATTTATGCCAGCGGGCAGCTCGATCAGCGCCAGGCTGGTGCAGAGCATAAAGGCGGTAGACTCAATCGAAGTCACGCTATCAGGCAGCTTGGCCAGCGCCAGGCTGGTGCAGCGCACAAACGCGCCAGACTCAATCGAAGTCACGCCGTCGGGCAGCTCGGTCAGTGCCAGGCTGACACAGTTATTGAATGTATTAATCCCGATCGAAGTCACGCCAGCGGGCAGCTTGGTCAGTGCCAGGCTGGTGCAGCCGTCAAATGCGGAACTGCCAATGGAAGTCACGCTGTCGGGCAGCTCGGTCAGCGCAAGGTCTTTACAGCCATAAAATGCAGAATCGCCAATCGAAGTTATGCCGTCGGGCAGCTCAGCCAGCGCAAGGCCGGTGCAATTATGAAATGTGTTAGTTTTAATCGAAGTTATGCCGTCGGGCAGCTTGGTCAGCGTAAGGCCGCTACAATCATCAAAGGCGAAGCTCCCAATCGAATTGACGCCAGCAGGCAGCTCGGCCAGCTTAAGGTTATAGCAGCCATAAAAGGCATAATCTCCAATTGATGTTATGCCAGCGGGCAACTCGGTCAGTGCCAGGCTGATACAGCCGGAAAATGCATAGTTTTTAATGGAAGTTATGCCGTCGGGCAGTCTGGTCAGCGCAAGGTTGATACAGTCATTAAATGCCCACCTCCCGATCGAATTCACATTGTCGGGCAGCTCGGTCAGCGAAAGGTTTTCACAGCCATAAAAAGCAAAGTCTCCAATCGATACCACGCTATTGGGCAACTTTATCAGCGTCAGGCTGCGGCAGTTCTCAAAAGCACTCTCCCCGATGGAAGTGATACCATCGGTAATTACCACTTCGACAATATCATATTCATATTGATGCCACAAAGCATCGCCGGCATACGGCATATTTCCTGTGCCTGTAATCGTGAGAGTGCCGTCCTCATCCAATGACCAATGAAACCCGGAAAAGTCGCCGGAATCCTTTTCGGCCGTGGGCGCGGTCTGATTGTTAAACCAGAAAAACAGTTCTTCTAAAATTTCCGAACTTATGATCTGCTCTTTTTCTTCGCCGGACAGAGCCTCATAAGCGTCATAAGCCTCTTGCAATCTGTCATAGACATTTCGCTGTCCGTCAAGACTCATGGCCTTTACTTCCTCCACGCCGGGGAGTGCGTCAATCATAGCCTGTACGCTCAGGATGCCGGTATTTTCCTTGTCCTGCGTTGTGCCTGCTTTTTGACATTCGGCACATACGTAGTGGCAGGGCGTCGCAGGGACATAACCACATTTGCCATCATGATCATGCCGGCAGTTTAATTTTTCTGTGATACAGCCGCTTTCTTTGCTGCATACATGGGAGCAGTTCTCCGGTTCCCGGCTTTTGGCATCCGAGGGAGTAGCGCCGCTATCGGATGCGCTGTTCTCATCCGTGGCATCATCCGGATAGCATTCTGTTGTATGGATATGTACGCATTTCTCTGTGATCGAATAGCATCCCCTGCTATGTTCATGGGTACAGGGCAGGGGCGCGGTATAGCCACAGTCGGCGGTATGCTTCTGGTGGTGTTCGCACAGGATATTTTCCTGTTTTGTATTTTCCGGATTTCCGACAGCCTGGGCAGGTATGCTGACTGTACTCATGATTACTGCAATGGACAAAAGCATTGGCAATACTCGTTTCATTATCCATTTTTTCATGTTCTGCTCCTCCTGGTTTGTAGTGGGAGGGATATCCCTCCTGGATCACATTTCACTATTTTATATTCTACCAAAAACCCGGATGGGATAACAAGAGGAATTTCCTGCTTTGCCGTTTTTTTTCCTGCTTTGCCGTTTTCGGTTCTTGACACTGGCTGTTTTACCCTTTACGCTAATAGCAGAGAATTTGCGGGAGGTAGGAAATATGCTGCTTGGAAAACGGAAAAGGCCAATACCTCGATGGGTTGCGGGAGCGGTATTCCTGATCTGTATACTGGCGATGATGCTATTTCTGGCATCGGAGGTTACTCCCCGCCGGGATCAGCTGAGGTTGGAGGCAAGAATCAACGGCGGGGAGATGGCGTTGGATGAGGGGTATGATTATGGCGGTGCGTTGACGCTGACAGCGGTACTTCCGGAATGGGAAAGCCGGTGGTATCCGTTGCTGGAGATCCGGTACGCGGATGAAGCGGAAGTGTTTTTAGATGGGGAGATTATAGGCCGTATGGAGGAATGGGACAGGAAGATGTTGGGCAATGCCGTCTTTATGCTGCCCCAGGGCTGTGCGGGAAAAACCGTAACTTTGGCAACGACAAAGGAAGAGGGAGAGCCGTTGCCATTTTTGTACATCACGGACAGTGGTATCGTGCCTTTTGGCGAGTGTGCTGTCCCAGCTCCATTATATGGCGGCGCGGGAAACACAGATACAGGTGCTGTCCGCACGGGAAAGCATGGCGAAGGAACAGCTTGCAGTGGTGCAGGAGAGCGACGAATCCCTCCGCCGGATGCGGCATGAAACGGTGAATCATTATACCGTACTGCAAAAATTGTCCCAGGCGGGAGCATGGGACAGGCTGGAAAAATATCTGGCGGGCCTGCTGGCTGACGTGGAGGCAGTTCCTGCTATGGCATATGTTGCACATCCGGCCATCAATGCGGTTTTGACTATCATGCTGGCCCGCGCACAGAAGCTGGGGATCAAAGCAGAGTATGAGGTAAGCGCACCGGAAATACTGCCGTTTCCGGATACAGAGCTGTGCACGGTTTTGATGAACCTTCTGCAAAATGCCCTGGATGCCAATGCTCTGGCTCCAGAGGGAGAAAAGAAATGGTTGCGGGTCAGCATACACATCCGGGGAGCACATTTGTATATTGGCGTGGAGAATCCACGGTTCGGCCCGGTAAAATATAATGAGGAAACCGGCCTGTGCCATACAACAAAAGAAGATCGGACGATTCATGGTTATGGCCTGAAGGCGGTGCAGGCCGTGGCACAGAAGTATCAGAGCGAGCTGTTGCTGGAATTTCCGGATGGACTGTTTTCAGCCGCCACAGCTTTGCAGATGCCGGAAGAACGATAGGCTTTTACCTGATGAAAGCGATATACTGTTTCTTGACTTCTTTCTGCCGGGAGCGGCTGACGGGAAGCTCCTTACCGTTATCGAGTATCAGCGTGCTGTCAGTCAGACGGTAAACGTGTTCCAGGTTTACAAGGATGCTGAAATGGCAGCGGCAAAACCGTTTTCCATTCAGACGGGGGAGCAGGTCGGAAAAGTTCCGATTGATATACAGCGTCGCTCCGCCCTGCAGATGGACGGCAGACTTATGGCTGGTCGCTTCTGCATAGAGGATATTTCGGGCATCGACAGCCCGCCAGCAGCCATCCACCAAAAGATTAATCTGTTCCGGGTGGTAATTTTCCCGTAAGTCCCGTTCAATTACCTTTGCCAGCCTTTCCTGGTCTACTGGTTTGAGCAGGTAGTGGAGCGGACGGGTGTCAAAACAGTCGAAAACATAATCCCGGTATGCAGTGATATAGATAATTGAGCAGCCCGCGTCTATTTCCCGCAGATGTGCAGCAAGGGAAAGGCCGTTCTCATTTTCCAGTTTAATGTCCAGCAGGAGCAGATGAAAGGCGGACGGATTCTTTTCCATCTGTGCAAGCAGCGGCACAGGGGAGGAAAAACAATGGACGGAATAATCAATATCCCGTTGAAAGTTTCTATCCTCCAGAATATGGCAGAGCATGGCTTCATTTTGTTCTGCGGCGTGCGGTTCATCATCGCAAATGGCAACCCGATACATAGATGTTCCCCCTTTTTGTACTGGGAATATTATAGCATATCAGTTTTCCGACGTCAAAATATCCCGCGAGGCCAAATTTTGTACAAGCATTGACGAAATACATAAAATCGAGTACAATGATTGGGATACATGATGGAAAAAATAGGAGGAGCTTTTACAAAAATATGGACGATGGCTATTCGTACTTGTGGATCATTTTCGGAACGGTGTTTTGCTTGGGGGCAGCTGCATGGCTGGTTTTCCGATACTGGAAGTCCCGGCAGGAGAGCGTGACGGAAGAAGACATCAAGACGATGGTGAATGAGGGTCATGAACAGGGCATTTTAGAAACCAGGGAAGCAAAGATGATCAGCAATATTTTTGAGCTGGATGAAAAGGAAGCCGGGGATGTCATGACTCACAGAAAGCATATTGTGGCGCTTCCCGGCGATATGCCGTTAAAGGAAGCAGCCAGATTTGTATTGCAGGAGGGAAACAATACCCGTTATCCGGTCTATGGAGAGGACATGGATGATATCATCGGCACGATACATATGCGGGACGTGCTGGTTCACGCTGAGAATCCCCGGGAGGCGGAGATGGAGCTGTGCAAAGTGCCGGGGGTCCTGCGGGAGGCGCAGTTCATCCCGGAGACGCGGAATTTGGATTCGCTGTTTAAGGAGATGCAGTCCCAGAAGATCCACATGGAGATTGTCATTGACGAATATGGACAGACGGCCGGGCTCGTCACCATGGAGGATATTCTGGAAGAGATTGTGGGCAATATTCTGGACGAATATGATGTGGAAGAAAAGTTTATCGCGCGGCAGGAAAGCGGAGAGTTCATTATGAGCGGCATGACGCCGCTAAGGGAGGCTCAGGAGGCTTTGGGGATTCAGCTGCCGGACGAGGATCTGGATAATTATGATACGGTGAACGGCCTTCTGATTTCCCGGCTGGATCGGATCCCCCAGGAAGAGGAAAAGCCGGAGGTGGTTTATCAGGGCGTCCGTTTCCTGGTGATGAAGGTGGAGAATAAAATGATCCACACAATCCGCGCAGAAAAGCTGCCGGAGGAAGGGACAGAAGCAAAGGACGAAAGGCCGGAAGAAGAGCAATCATGAGAAAAGGACGCCTTTTTAGGCGTTTCTTTTTCTCTTTAAGAAGACATGTTTAGTGCGGAGAACGAGTGCTGTTATCTGGAAATTCCGGCAATGCCGCAGAAGTTGATAGAATGGAGAGGCTTACATGATAAAGGGAATCGCGGATGCGAAGGACATGCTGAGAGATCGGATTTTTCTGAAGAAGGCAGTGATGATTGCATTGCCGGTGGCGTTGCAGGGAATGCTGAATACGATTGTAAATCTGGTAGACACGATGATGATCGGGCAGCTGGGAGAGACGACGATTGCGGCGGTGGGACTGGCAAACAAAGTGTTTTTTGTGTTTTCTTTGCTGGTGTTCGGGGTGGCCAGCGGTTCCGGCGTTTTGGCGGCGCAGTATTGGGGAAACCAGGATGAGAAGAATATCCGGAAGGTGACGGGATTGGCGCTGTTGATTGCCCTGGCGGGCTCTTTGTTTTTTGTCATTCCCAGCGTGCTGTGCCCGGCGGCGGTGATGCGGATCTTTACCAACAGTGAAAAGGCGATTGAGATTGGCGCGGTGTACCTGGCAGTGGCTGCGTTGTCGTATCCGTTTACGGCCCTGACCAATATTTATGTGGCTATGCTGCGTGCCGTGGGGCGTGTGAAGGCGCCGGTGATGATCAGCTGCATGACGATCCTGATCAATATCACCCTGAATTACACTTTGATTTTCGGCCATTTCGGGGCGCCAAGGCTGGGAGCCCAGGGCGCCGCGATCGCCACGCTGACAGCCAGAATCGTGGAGACGGGAGCGATCCTGGGCGTGGTGTATCTGACGCGTTCGCCGGTTGCCGGGAGGCTTCGGGAGCTGTTTGGCTACAGCGGCGCTTTTGTCCGCCAGTTTGCAGGGACGGCCAGCCCGGTGATTGCCAACGAGTTTATCTGGGGGCTGGGGACGACGATGTATTCTCTGGCTTATGGGCGGATGGGAGACAATGCGGTGGCCTCGATCACGATAGCTACTACCATCCAGGATATCGTAGTGGTCTTGTTTCAGGGGCTGAGTGCGGCGACGGCGGTGATTCTGGGCAATGAGATGGGGGCAGGGAAACTAAAGCAGGCGGAGAAGTATGCGAAGAATTTTTTTATTTTGCAGTTTTTAGTTACGCTGGCGGCTATGGGCCTCTGCTACGGAATCCGGGGAAACATCATTGATATGTACAGTATCTCGCCGGAGGTGGCCGCGGACGTGAACCGTTGCCTGATTGTCTTTATTTTGTATATGCCGTTTAAGATGTTTAATTTTATCAACATTGTGGGAGTGCTGCGCAGCGGCGGCGACACAAAGATGTGCCTGATTGTCGATACGAGCGGAGTGTGGTTGATCGGGGTGCCGATGGCATTTCTTGGCGGCCTGTATCTGAAACAGACGATTGCGGTTGTCTATGCGATGGTGATGTCAGAGGAGGTATATAAGGCAGTGGTCGGGTATCTCCGCTACCGGCAGAAGAAGTGGCTGCGGAATCTGGCGGTGGAGCTGGACGGCTAGTATGGCCCGCACCAATTCGATGCCGTATCATTGCCTCATTCAGCCGCCTGGCAGACGGGAAGCTTATTCTGCGCTATTTGGCTGAAAGGAAATGTGCCGATACACTAGAGAAAAGAGGGCATGGATCATGGCGAATCATTTTCTGGAAATACCAGATCTGTTTTGGGGACTGTTCCGGTCAGGGAACCGGACGGTTTACATCGAGGCATTGCTGCGGATCAATGAGGAGTATCAGTACAGCAATTATTACTTAAGCCGGGAGATCTGCATACAGGCGCTGACGGATCATTTTGCCAAACAGAAGGTAACACTTAAGCAGGAGGAGACGGAGGATGATTTTGATTTGCTGGAGCCGCTTTCCACGCGTATCCTGAACTGGCTTTTGCGGACGGGATGGCTGAAAAAAGTCGAGGATTACAGCGCCATGGCGGTAAACATCGTGATTCCGGACTATGCGGCAGTGTTTGTGGAGGCATTTTCCCATCTGGCGGGAGAGGATGAGGACGAGACACAGGTGTATATCCAGAACATCTATGGCATTTTGTTTGCATTTCAAAATGACCCGCGCTCCAATATTTCCCTGCTGAAGACGGCGCTGATCAACACGAGGCGCCTCAACAAGACCTTGCAGGATATGCTGCACAACATGGATAAGTTTTTTGGCAGCCTTTTGGAGCAGAGGAGCTATGGAGATCTGTTGCAGGAGCATCTGGAGGGGTATGTGGAGGAAATTGTACAGAAGAAGTATCATATCCTGAAGACATCGGATAATTTTTATCTGTATAAGACGGATATCAAGCGATGGATTCTCAAGATGCGGCAGGATATTCCGTGGCTGGAGGAGGTCTGCCGGCGCAACCGGCAGCTTCGCGGGGTGGAGGTGCGGGCGGAAACGCTGATGGAACAGCTGGAGCTGATAGAACGGGGATTTGATGATATTGAGCACCGCATTATCAATATGGATCGGGAGCATACGCGCTATATCCGGGCTACCGTCACCCGCATGAATTATCTGTTAAATAAGGAAGATAACATGAAGGGGATGGTGATTCAGATGCTCAACCATCTCTCGGAGATGGAAGGGAAAAAGGAGCAGGAGCTGGAGCTGGAACGAATCAGCAGGCTGATGAATCTGTCATCGATGACTGTGATTTCGGATCGTTCTCTCTATAAGAAACGCCGCTTAAAGCAGGATTTTGTGGAGAGCCTGGAGCCGGAGGAGGAGACAAGGGAGCTTTCCGGGGATGAGGTGTTGCGGTTAAACCGGGTTCACAGCCGCTATACCAGAAAACAGGTGGAATCTTTTATCTTGGATCAGATGAAGGACGGCAGGCTGGAGGTGGGAGCGGATACCGTTTCCTCGGAGGAGGATTTTGAACGGCTGGTACTGGCGTATGACCGTGCGGCCAGAAAGGATTGTCCGTTTCGGGTGCGCGATCAGGAGACGGAGATGGTGGATAACGGATATTATCGCTATCCGCGGCTGGTGTTTGAGGCGAATACGATGTCAAAGGCCATGCGCCAATAATTGTGTGCGCCAGGAGCCGAAAGAAGCAAAAAGGAGCATTAATGATCGATTATTATGAGGAGTTGTCCCCGGAGGAGCAGCGGGGTGTGACAGAGTCCATTCAGCAGTTGACCCGGCAGACCTTTGTCCTGGAGCGGCGGTACGATCGTAAGACGAAGCGCTATCAGGTGAACCGGGATTATTATCAATGCGGTAAACATTTGGAGTTTATCCGGGCATATTTTGCCATTCTGGAGATTGAGGTGGTGGAGAACAGCCAGCTTGGGGTGATCTATCTTCGAGGCGGGCAGGTGGTGGGAGAGAAGCTTTCGAAGCTGGCGACCTTTTATATTTTAGTGTTAAAGCTGATCTATGATGAACAGATGTCTGCGGTATCCACGTCAGTGAATGCTGTGACCTCCCTGGGAGAGATTCATGAGAAGCTGGGGACATACCGTCTGCTGAGAAAGCAGCCGTCGGTGACGGAGATCCGGCGGACACTGGCGCTATTAAAGCGGTATCAGCTGATAGAGCCGCTGGATGTGCTGGAGGAGCTGGACGGACAGAGCCGCCTGGTGATCTATCCAACCATTCAGGTGGTTTTGATGGGGGATGATGTGCGGGCGTTGGTTGAGAGCTACGGTGAGGAGGATGAAGGAGATGGAGAAACAGAGGTTTGAGGCATTGTCGAGGATTTGCCTGAACAACTGGCATTATATCCGGCACAAGATCTTATCCTTCCATGAGGAGATCAATTTTTTTACCGGGCATTCGGGCAGCGGGAAATCAACCGTGATTGATGCCATGCAGATCGTGCTTTACGCCAACACGGACGGCCGGGGATTTTTCAACAAGGCAGCGGCGGATGATTCTGACCGCAGCCTGATCGAATATCTGCGGGGGATGGTCAACATCGGGGAGGATAATCGATTTTCTTATCTGAGGAACCAAAATTTTTCCAGTACGATTGTGCTGGAGCTGCGGCGGACGGATACGGGAGAATGTCAGTGTGTGGGAGTGGTGTTTGATGTGGAAACGGCTACCAATGAGATCGCACGGATGTTTTTCCGGCATTCGGGATCGCTGCCGGAGCATGAGTATCGAATGGCCGATCGCGCGATGTCAGTTGAGGAGGTCAAACGGTGGCTTTTGGGGAATTTTCCGAAGGAGGAATGTTATTTCGGTTCTCATAATGAGCGGTTCCGCAGACAGCTCTATGATGTCTGGCTGGGAGGATTAGATGCGGAAAGATTTCCGCTGCTTTTTAAGCGGGCGATTCCGTTCCGGATGAATATCCGTCTGGAGGATTTTGTAAAGGAATATATCTGTATGGAGCAGGATATCCATATCGAGGACATGCAGCAGAGTGTCATGGAATATGGGCGCATGCAGAGGAAGATCGAAGATACCTGCCGGGAGATCGAGATGTTAAAGGGAATCTGTCTGCAGTATCAGCAGATGATAAGGCGGCGGCAGGAGCGGGACGACTGCGGCTATTTCGGAGCGCGGTTAGACATTCTGCAAGGACGCCTGGAGGTGTCAGAGTGCCAAGAAAAGATACAGATGTTGCAGGAGAATGCCGACAGGGCGATACAGGAGACGGAAAAGCTGCAGAGAGAGCTGGAGGAGATGACGGCAAGAAGCGAGGAGCTTTTCCGGCAGATTTCCATGAGTGGCTATGATCAGATGAGGGAGCAGCTTTTGTCGCTGAATGAGCTGACGGAGCGTCTGGGCGGCAGCAAAGCGCGCTGGGAGCGGACAGCAGAGCGCCTGAAAGCCTGGGAGAAGGAAGACTGTGTTTCAAACCGGACATTGTGGGATATCGAGGCATTTGTCAAGGGAACCATCCAGGAGGAAGCATTAGCAAGACTGAAAAAGGATCTGGAGGAGCTGAAAAAGGATGCAGGAAAGCAGCAGCAGAATGCCCAGGGGGAGCTGCGGGAGCTGAAAAAAGGCTTAGAGCGCGCCCGGGAGGAACGCAGCCAGCTAAAAGCAGGCAATAAGGCATATCCCAAGGAGCTGGAACAGGCGCGCATGCTTTTACAGAATGCTCTTTGCCGGGAGACGGGAAAGAGCATACAGGTACATATCCTGGCGGATCTGCTGGATATCCGAAACGAAGAATGGCGGAATGCCGTGGAAGGGTATTTAGGTTATCATAAGCTGACGCTTCTGACGGAGCCGCGGTATGCGGCAGCCGCCCTTCGGCTCTATGAGGGAATGGATCGGACGAGGTTTTGCCGGGTTTCGGTGCTGGACACGGAGCGGGTAATGGCGAATGAACACCGGCGGGAGCCAGGGGCGCTGGCCGAGGAGGTGGAGGCCGGAAGAGATTTTGCCCAGGCATATGTGGACTATTTACTGGGCCAGGTGATCAAATGCGAAGATGCCGAAGAGCTGCGCCGGCATAAGGTGGGGATCACGAAGAACTGTGTGTGTTACCGCAGTTATCGGATCCAGCATATCAGCCCGGCGCTCTATACGACATCGGCCTATATTGGCAAAAACAGCGTGCGGCAGAGAATCCGGCTGCTGGAGCAATCTATGGAGGAGCTGGAGGCGGCGATGAAGCCGCAGCAGGAGCTTGTGAAGGAGGCAGAACGGCTTCAGGGGCTGGAGGCGTTGAGCCAGGAGTTATCTGTGTATCTGGACTGGCAGCGGGATATGGACAGTTATCCGCAAAAGCAGGCAGAACAAAAGCGTTTGCGGGCAAAGCTGGAGGAGCTCTCCTCACAGAATGTGAAGCAGTGGCAGGAGGAGCGGCAGACGCTTTTGGAGCTGATTGGCCAGCGAAGGAATGTTCTGCGCCAGAGGCAGCGCAGTGCGGACGAGATGGAACGGGAAAAGCAGCGGGAGCAGGAGAATCTCCTCCGGCTAAACGAAGCACTGGTGGCAAAGGAGCAGGCCTTGGCGGTACAGCCAAAGCTGGAAGAGGAGCTAAACCAGCTTTTAGAAGAACGCCGTCCGCTGCGATATGATCGTTTGCGTGATGAATATCTGGACAGGCAGGCGAAGGCGGAAAAACTGCGGCAGCAGGAATTAAACCGGCTAGTGGAGCTGCGAACCGATTATCTCCGGGCATACCAGAACCGTAATTTTTCGCCGGCCAGGGAGGATAACCGGGAGTACCAGGAGCTTTTCGAACATTTAAACGATGAGCGGCTGGAGGAATTCCGGGCGCGGGCAGCTAAGCAGGCGCGGATGGCGGCGGAGCACTTTAAAGATGATTTTATGTATAAGATCCGCAGTGCCATCAAGGAGGCCTTGCAGCAGAAAGATGAGCTGAACCGGATTATCAGCCGGTTGGATTTTGGAAAGGACAAATATCAGTTCTACATTGGAAAAAACAAGGGGCCGGACGGGCAGTATTATGATATGTTTATGGATGAAGCTCTGGATATCAACCCGTCGGAGCTGAATCCCGGGCTGGATTATCAGCTGAATCTGTTTACCGTAGAGCACGAAAATCATTACGGGGCGATGATGAATGATCTGATCCGGGTATTTATTCCGCCGGAAAATGCGACAGCGGAGGAATTAGAGGAGTCTCGGAGGAATATGGATAAGTATGCGGACTATCGCACATATCTCTCCTTTGACATGCAGCAACTGATCCAGAATGAAGACGGAGTATTGCAGATCCGCCTCAGCCGGATGCTGAAGAAGAATTCCGGAGGCGAAGGGCAGAACCCGCTCTATGTAGCGTTGCTGGCCAGTTTTGCACGGATGTATAAGCTGGATGGAGATTCGGGGCTTTTGCGGAATCCGACGCTGCGGCTGGTGGTACTGGATGAGGCGTTTTCGAAGATGGATGCCGAGAAGGTGGCCAGCTGTATCCGGCTGATCCGCGGGCTGGGATTCCAGGCGCTGATCAGTGCGACGAATGATAAGATACAAAATTATCTGGAAACGGTAGACAAGGTTTTTGTGTTTGCCAATCCCAACAAGAAGGCGATCTCAGTGCAGGAGTTTGAGAAAAGGGAGTTTAAACGCCTGCAGGAGGGGACGGAGGAGGAATAATGAAACCAGTAGTTGTGAGAAATGTGGTGATTGGGCAGGGAAAGCCGAAGATCTGTGTCCCGATCGTCGCCGCCACGGCAGAGGGAATCTTGCAGGCGGCAAAGAATATGGCCGAAATTCCGGTGGATATTGTGGAGTGGCGGGCGGACTGGTATGAGGATGCCTTACAGACAGACAAAGTGATCTGGCTGGCAGGACGTCTTCGGGAGGCTCTGGCAGAGAAGCCGCTTCTTTTTACCTTCCGGACGGCTAGGGAAGGCGGGGAAAAGGCGCTGCCTGCCAGGGAGTATGAGGCATTGAACCTTGCTGTGGTACGGAGTGGATTTGCCGATATGCTGGATGTGGAGCTGATGACCGGAGATGAGGCGGTGATGCGGATCATTGAGGAGGCGCATCGGCTGCAGGTACGGGTCATCTGCTCGAATCATGATTTTTTCAAAACGCCGCCAAAGGAAGAGATGCTGGGGCGTTTTCGGAAAATGCAGCAGCTGGGCGCTGATATTTTGAAGCTGGCAGTGATGCCGCAGTCAAAGAAAGATGTGCTGGCGCTTTTAGAAGTGACATTGGAGATGAGCGAGGAAGCGGTGAATCATCCGGTGGTCACAATGTCGATGGCATCGCTGGGACTCATCAGCCGGTTGGTGGGAGAGACCTTTGGCTCAGCCCTTACTTATGGAGCGGTCGGACAGCGGTCAGCGCCGGGACAGCCGGGCGCGCGCGAGCTGGCGGAAGTGCTGGAGGTCATTCATCGGAATCTGGAGTAAGGAGGAGAAAAATGCCGGAATTGCCGGAGGTGGAGACGGTCCGCCGGATTCTGGAGCCGCAGATAAGAGGGCACAAGATCGAGAGAATCACGGTGAACCGACCGGAGATTATTGCGCATCCTTTGCCGGAGGAGTTTGTGCGAGCGGTATGCGGGCGGAGAATGACTGGGATGGGGCGGCGGGGAAAATTTCTTTCGCTTGTGCTGGATAACAGAGATGCGGTTTGGCTGCATCTGCGGATGACGGGGCAGTTGTTAGTGACGCCGCCAGAATTTCCGGAGGAAAAGCATACGCATCTGATTTTTGGCCTGGAGGACGGCCGGGAACTCCGATTTATCGACACGCGCCGTTTCGGGAGATTCTGGCTTTTGCGGGAAGGGGAGACGGATACCTTCACCGGGATGGAGAAGCTGGGATTAGAGCCATTTGATGAAGAGCTGACCGGAGATTGGCTGCAAAAGCGGCTGGGAAAGCGGCAAAGGGCGATCAAGGAATGTCTGTTAGATCAGAGTGTAATTGCGGGGATTGGCAATATTCACGGAGATGAAATTTTGTTCCAGGCGCGCATTGCCCCGGGAAGGCCGGCGAACTCTCTTAAGGCAGGGGAATGGGAGCGATTGGCGGCGGCGATCCCGGCCATGCTGGAAAAGGGAATTGAGGATAACCGTATGACGCCGGAGGAATATCTGGCAGGGAGGGGGAAGGAATACCGCAACGGGCCGCTGTTGGCATATGGGCGGGAAGGGCAGCCATGTCCGCGCTGCCAGACGCCGTTTTGCCGGATCCGGCTGTCCGCAAGAAGCAGTACCTACTGTCCGGAATGCCAGAATGAAAACGGGGTTGATATTCAGGAAAAGTAGTGTTAAAATGAAAGAGTATTCCCAAAAGGACGAAAAGAGAAAAGATAAGGAGCAGAGTTTGTATGTCTGGACATTCTAAATTTGCAAACATCAAGCATAAAAAAGAGAAGAATGATGCCGCGAAGGGCAAGATCTTTACCGTGATTGGCAGAGAGCTGGCGGTGGCGGTGAAGGAGGGCGGGCCCGATCCGGCGAATAACAGTAAGCTTCGTGACGTGATTGCCAAGGCCAAGGCCAACAATATGCCTAATGACACCATTGATCGTGGTATCAAGAAGGCGGCAGGGGATGCGAACTCCGTCAACTATGAGATTTTGACTTATGAGGGGTATGGGCCGAGCGGAGTGGCTATTATCGTAGATGCGCTGACGGACAATAAGAACCGTACCGCAGCGAATGTGCGGAGCGCCTTTACCAAGGGCAATGGCAATGTCGGCGCGCAGGGAAGCGTATCTTTCATGTTTGATAAGAAAGGGCAGATCATCATCGGTAAGGAAGATTGCGAGATGGATCCGGATGAACTGATGATGTTGGCGCTGGATGCCGGCGCGGAGGATTTTGCTGAGGAAGAGGACAGCTATGAGGTGATTACGGCTCCGGATGATTTCAGCCAGGTGCGGGAAGCGCTGGAGAAGGCGGGGATTGAGATGCTTGAGGCGGATGTGACGATGATTCCTCAGACCTGGGTGGAGCTGACTGCCGAGGAGGATATCAAACGGATGAACCGGCTTCTGGATCTGCTGGATGCCGATGACGATGTTCAGGCCGTATACCATAATTGGGACGAATAAAAGATTATTAAAGTGAGAAAAGGAAAACGGTCAGGCGTGCGTTTGGTCTGTTCGGTTTTTTGGTTCATCAGGGTGCTGGTTTGAAACAGAAACAGGGGAGATGGGAGCGTTGCTTCGATTTCTCCTGTTTTTTATTCTATATAAGGAAAGTACGTGCCTATAGAACAAAAAACCTCCGGGGGATCAATGTCATTTAGTCAGTTTTTTCAGAAGGTACGCATACTTTTTTATTTACAGGAAATGGCTCTGGAGGGCTGGATTTTTAAGGAGGAGGTAGAATGAGGACATTTAGTGAGCAGCAGATCGCGGCTTTCGCGCCGAATGCCAATGCCGTGAGCAATGGCAGAAAGATTTCTATAGGGGGCGGATTTGTGTCGCGTATGAGATCAGAGGATGACAGCTTTTATATGGGGGAATGTAAAGGAAGCGGGAAGTCCAACTATGTGGTGTCGGCAGATTTTGCCGATGAGGATCATCCGGTATTTCGCTGCAGCTGTCCCAGCCGGCAGTTTCCCTGCAAGCACAGCCTGGCGCTGATGTTTGAGATGGCAGCCGGGAAGGAGTTTGCGGCGGGTGAGATTCCGGCAGATATTCTGGATAAGCGGGAGAAAAAGCAGGCGCGGGAAGCGAAAAAGGCAGAACCGGCGGGAGAGAAAAAGCCGGCTTCAGAAAAAAGCATCCGGGCGGGGAAGGCGGCGAAGGCCAAGAAGATCAAGAAACAGCTGGAGGGACTTCGCCTGATGAAGCAACTGACGGATCAGCTGATGAATACAGGACTTTCTTCGATGGGGAGCGTTTCTCTCAAGAATTACCGGGATCTGGCAAAGCAGCTGGGAGATTACTATCTGCCAGGGCCGCAGAACTATTTTAACCAGCTGATACTGGAGATGGAAGCCTATCAGAAGGACTCGGATAAATGCCATTATCATCAGGCGGTAGAGGTACTGAAAAGGCTGCGGGCGCTGGAGAAAAAAGCAGCGGCCTATCTGAATGAAAAGCTGGAGACGGATCAGCCAGAGGCGGATGATGATGTTCTCTATGAGAAGCTGGGAGGGATCTGGAAGCTGGAGCAGTTAGGGGAGCTGGGGCTTTTAAAAGAACAGGCAAGGCTTTTGCAGCTTTCTTTCCAGGTTCATTATGACGCTGCAAGGAAAGAGTATATCGATCAGGGATATTGGGTGGATGTGGATACAGGAGAGATCTGCGCTACCTGCAACTATCGTCCGGTGAAGGCGTTAAAATATGTAAAGCAGGAAGACTCCTGCTTTGAGGTGGCTAGGATTGGCCGGCTTTATTATTATCCGGGCAGTATCAACCGAAGGGTCCGCTGGGATATGGCCACATTTGAACCGGTGACGGCTAAGGTACTTGCAGCGGTGAAGGGTTATGCGCAAAAAGACGTTAGCGCGGCGGTCAAGTTGGCGAAGAATGAAATGAAGAATCTGCTGTCGGAGGATTACTGCGGAATGCTGCTCTCCTTTTCACGCGTTGGCGTCATAGAGACGGAGCAGGGAAAATGCTGGGTGCTGGAGGATCATGCCGGCGGCCGGATTGAGCTGGCCGGGCGGGACGGTTGGCAGGATGGCATGGAGGCTTTGCCACAGATTCCGGATCCGGAGGTGCTAAAGGAACAGGCGCTTTTCGGGCTGCTGTATTATGACGCCGGGAAACACCGGATTCGGATGTATCCCTGCAGTTTTGTGACGGATAAAGGGATTGTGCGGCTGTTGTATTAAATCCAAATAAATAAGGAGCATTGTTTTATGAATTGGGATGTGGTTTATGAATTGCGGGAACGTCTGGAGACGGCGGCGATTGCCGGTGTGAATCTGATTGCGGAGGATTTCCGCCTGAAGCGGGCTGTACAGCAGATGGAGCCTCTGGCGAAGGCCTCGCCGGTTTTCCAGAAAATTGCTGCCATGGCAGAGAAGGTAACGCAGGCGGAGTGTGAGGATCGGGCCGGTGTTCTTTTGGATACTTTGGGCCTGGTGGATGCCGTCCTATGTACACAGGCAACGAACCAGCTTGATGGCGAGCTGGTAGAGCCAGAGCTTGGCGGATACGCGGGAGATATCTACCGCAAGATTTCCTATGGCCGGATGGCGGCGGTGCTGGAAGCATTTCGGGGAACCGGCGGCGGCCGGTACGCGGTGATAGAAGAGGCGCATCGGTCCGATCCGGAGATCTTTGAAGATTACCGAATGAAATACTGGATGGTGCGGGCGCTGGGCGACAGCTATGCAGAGCTGGCCGAGATGGTGGCAGGTTGGCTGGAGCGAGAAGGCGCGGCGGTTATTCCGCTGCTAAAGCAGGGGTTTGCGGCGGATGGCAGGCGCGAGATGGCGCGGCGGGTGCAGGTGCTGGATAGGATTGCCGGAGGAGAGGAAAATGAGTTCTACCGGATGGCAGCCAGAGAGGGAAACAAGGAGGTGCGGGAACCAGCGCTTTTTGCCATGCGGCATGACATGTCAAATTTGTCTCTGCTTCTGGATTATCAGAAGTCGGAAAAGGGAAAATGCAAGGAGGCGGCGATGCGGGCGCTGTCCTATATGGACGGGGAGCCGGCTGCAGAGTTCTGGAAGGAACGGATGGCAAAGAAGCCGGAGGAGACTGCCGGGTACTTGGCGCCGTCGGATCAGGACTGGGCAGGGGATCTGATCGCGGAGGAGCTGGAAAAATGGATTGCACGTGGCGTTCCCGCAGAAGAGGAAGCGGAGGAGAAACCAAAGGGCAAGGAGACTAAGGAAGAACGGGCGAAAGAGCGGGCAAAAGAAAGAGCGGAGCGGGATCAATACCGGCAGCGTCTGGAGCTTTTGTGGAAGGCGGCGGCAGGAAAGCATTCGGAGCGGATTTGTGGCTGTTATGAGACGATGTACCAGATTTTGCCAAAGGAGGTGCCGGCAGTGCTGAGCCAGTCGGTGATCCGCAGCTGCCATCCCTCTCTGTGCCAGCTGGCAGAGGAGATGTATGAAAAGCATGGCGATGCCTTTTTGGAACCGGTATTTCTGGCCTCGGTGCTGACGGCCACGGCAGAGGAGACATATGAAAGGTTCCATGAGTTTTTGAGCCCGGACGGACTTTTGCGGAAGCTGACTGGGAAAAAGCAGGATGCCACAGGGGTGCTCTACGGGTTTGCCAAGATTGTCTATCGGGAACAGGAGGGCAAATATGGTATCACGTTAGAGGAGTTAAACAGCCCGCTGCGGGAGCGGCAGGTGTGCCGGTGGATCCCGGCAGGGCTGGATCTGCGGTGGTATCCTCTGTTACTGCATTATCCGGGGCGTTTTGCCACAGGGCGGCGCAACAGCTACAGCATGTACCGCAATTATTATGATTGGATGCTGGCAAAGCTGTACCGGCCGGATGTGGAGGATTTGCAGGAGCCGTATGGAGAATTTTTCTATCAGGGTGCGCTGCGTCTGACGCCGACGACGGAGGGAATCCAGATGATGAAGCGCTGCGGCTGGAAAAAATATGACGGATTGTTAGCGTCGTGTGTAAAAGATGGCAATTCCATACCGTCGTATCTTTTGCGGCAGCTTTTGAGTGAGCTTCCTTTGACGAACGAGGAGCTGGCAGGCGAGCTGGATGAGATTATCCGGCGCCGGAACGGAAAGCTGGACAATGGCATTACGATATTGGAGCACTGGCGGGACGGCTTGTGGAGCGGGGTTTCGGTGGAGAAGCTGTGAGCGGTGTTTGACCCTCGCGGCATTTGCCAAATGCCCGCGTCGCAAGCACGGCACTTGGCTCATTGCCTGCAGGAATAAAAAAGGGAGAGTGGTTTAATATGGAGCAGAATATGCAGAGGCTGCCGGCGGAGCAGCTGTTTCAGAAAGAGATCGAGGCGCTGATTGCCAATGAAAAATATCCGGTGCCATCCGGGTGGCAGATGTCGCCAAAGTCAGTGTTAACCTATATCTGCGGGGGCAGGGCCGGGGAGGTGGAGGTCACCCCTAAGTATATCGGGCATAAGCGGCTGGTGGAGATAGCAATCTCTACATTGGTGACGGATCGGGCCCTGCTTTTGATCGGGGAGCCGGGCACGGCCAAATCCTGGCTGTCGGAGCATCTGACAGCAGCGATCAACGGAGATTCCACACGGGTGATCCAGGGAACGGCTGGCACGACGGAGGAGCAGATTCGTTATTCCTGGAACTATGCCATGCTGATTGCCAACGGGCCGTCAAAGGAGGCGATGATCCCCAGCCCGATCTATCGTGCTATGGAGCAGGGAAAGATCGCACGGGTGGAGGAGATTTCCCGCTGTGCTTCAGAGGTACAGGACGCGCTGATTTCTATTTTGTCGGAGAAGCGGATCTCGGTGCCGGAGCTGGGGGCAGAGATTCCGGCCAGGAAAGGCTTTTCGGTGATCGCCACAGCCAATACCCGGGATAAGGGGGTCAATGAGATGTCGGCGGCGTTAAAACGGCGGTTTAATATCGTGGTTTTGCCGGTTCCGGACAGTCTGGAGGCGGAGATGGATATCGTGCAAACGCGTATGGAGCAGCTTTCCGGAAGCCTGGATCTCAATGCACGCCTGCCGGAGGCGGAGGTTGTGGAAAAGGTATGTACCATTTTCCGGGAGTTGCGGGGAGGCGTCACCTTAGACGGAAAGCAGAAGCTGAAAGCAACCTCCGGGGTGCTGTCCACAGCGGAGGCAATCTCTCTGTTAGCCAACAGCATGGCGCTGGCGGGAAGCTTCGGCGACGGCGTGATCACAGATTATGATTTGGCCGCCGGGCTGCAGGGTGCGATCGTCAAGGAAGACAGTAAGGACGGAAAAGCCTGGGAGGAATACCTGGAAAATATCATGAAAAAGCGGGGGTCGAGATGGCTGTCTCTGTATCAGGAGTGCAAGGAGCTGAACCGCTGATGGAGGGCGGGGAAAACAAAAAGGAGCCAAAGAAGGAGCCGGCAAAGAAACCGGCGGCAAAGGCCCCAAAAGGGAAGCCGCATGTCTTTGGCATCCGGCATTTGTCACCGGCGGGGGCGTATTATGTGCGGGAATATCTTGACCGGATAGGCCCGGGGCTGGTGCTGATTGAAGGCCCTGAGGATTTCACGGAGCTGATCGGAGAGCTGGGGACAGATGAGGTACGGCCTCCGGTGGCGGTGATGGCCTATACCGAAAAGCTGCCGGTTCGGACGATTCTTTATCCGTTCGCCGTGTATTCTCCGGAGTACCAGGCGATATTGTGGGCAAGGGAGCATGGCTGCGCATGCCGGTTCTGTGATCTGCCGTCAGAGGTGTTTCTTGGGTTGGAAGAGCAGCGGCGGCAGGAACCGTCAGAGGATCCCGGAAAGGAGAGCAAAACGGCTTATGTCTATCGCCGGCTGGATGAATTGTCCGAGGACGGAGACAATGAAACATTCTGGGAACGGACGATGGAACATGCCCGGGATGAGGAGGGCTACCGCAAGGGAGCGAAAGAGTTCGGGCGGTCGCTACGGGAGCTTTCCCTGGAAGCCGGGGAAGAGGCTTTCGAGAATGCCGAAAACCTGCTTCGCGAAGCATACATGCGGCGGGTGATTGCCCAGGCAGAAAAGGAAGGAACCGCGCCGGAAAGGATCGTGGTAGTTACCGGAGCTTTTCATGGAGAAGGGCTTTTAGGTTCCGGTAAGCCGATGACAGAAAAGGAATTCAAAAAGCTTCCTCGTCTGGAGACAAAGAAGACATTGATGCCCTATTCGTATTTCCGTCTTTCCGAGCGTTCCGGTTATGGGGCAGGCAATCATGCACCGGCGTACTATGAGCTCTTGTGGGATGGATTTTGCCGGGAGGAGCCGGATTATACGGCCCGCCGCTATCTGACGGCTCTGGCGGCGTATCAGAGGGAACATGGCAACCTGGTATCATCGGCAGAGATCATTGAGGCGATGCGCTTGTCGCTTTCTCTGGCAGAGCTTCATGACGGCCATTTGCCGGCGCTTAAGGATCTGCGGGATGCGGCGGTAACTTGTATGGGCCACGGCAGTTTTTCAGAGATCGTCCTGGCAGTGGCGGACACGGAGATCGGAACGAAGATCGGCAGTCTGCCGGAGGGAGTCAGCCAGACTTCCATCCAGTCTGACTTTTACCGCCGTTTAGGAGAGCTGCGCCTGGAGAAATATAAGTCGGTGACTGCACAGGAGTTGTCCCTGGATTTGCGTGAAAAGCTGACAGTGAAATCCCAGAAATCAGCATTTCTGGATCTGGAACGTTCCTTTTTTCTGCATCGGGTGCGGGTGCTGGGTATTTCCTTTGCCACATTACAGGCGGTGAACCAGGAGCGGGCTACCTGGGCGGAGCAGTGGCATTTGCGGTGGACGCCGGAAGCTGAGATCCAGATCGTGGAGGCTGTGCTGAAAGGGGATACTGTAGAGCAGGCGGCGTCCTTTGCGCTGCGGGAGCGCACGATAAACAGCAGTGGGATCGCCGGGATTGCCGCCGTGATTGAGGATGCCTGCGATTGTGGGATGCCGTCATCGATGGAATACGCGGTCAGCGCTCTCCAAAGCATGGCGGTAGATGCGGCGGCGGTGACAGAGATCGCCGAGACGGCAGGCCGGCTGTCGGTTGTCTTACGATATGGAGATATCCGCCGCTTAAACCGTGAGCCATTGATGCCGGTGTTGTCTCAGCTTTTTCTGCGTGCGTGCCTGATCCTGGCAGGGGAATGTGTCTGTGATGACGAGGCGGCAAAACGGATCGCCCAGGCGATGGCAACTCTGCATGAGGTGTCTGTGAACCACGACTTTCTGGATGGGGAGCGATGGATGCGGGTGCTTTTTGAGATTGCCGCGCGCGATGATCTCAATACACGGCTGTCAGGCCTGGCGGCGGCAATTCTTCTGGAGTCCGGGCAGATGAACAGCGAAGAGCTTGGCTGCGAGGTACAGCGGCGCCTTTCAAAAGGAATTCCGGCAGAGCTGGGGGCTGGCTGGTTTGCGGGCCTTTCAATGAAAAATCATTATGCATTGATCGCGCGGCTGAATCTGTGGGAAAAGCTGAGCGAGTATCTGGTTACCCTGGATGATGAAGAGTTTAAGCGTGCACTGGTATTCCTACGGCGGGCCTTTGCCGATTTCACCTCAGAGGAGAAGAACCAGATCGCCGAGAACTTAGGGGAGATCTGGCAGGTGAATCCGTCTCAGGCCAGTGAGGTATTAAACGGGCCGGTTACGGGCGAGGAGCTTGAGCTTCTATCAGGGCTGGATGATTTCGATTTTGGAGATATTTAGAAAGGAAACAGGGAGGATGGAGATCAAGGAGCAAATGAAGCGCTGGCGGCTGATCCTGGGCGAGGAAAGCCAGGATCAGTTCGACACGATGGACGGCGCTGGCGGGGCTCAGCTGTCGCAGGAGCAATGGCTGATGGATCAGGCATTGGCGGCGATCTATAACAAAAGCACCGCCGGAGGCTTCGGCAGCTTCGGGCCGGGAGGACGGGGCGCCGGGAAGGGGCCTTCTAACCCACAGATCACCCGTTGGCTGGGGGATGTGCGCACGTTGTTTGATAAGGAGCTGGTGAAGATTGTACAGGCGGATGCGATGGAGCGGTGCGGCCTGAAGCAATTGATCTTTGAGCCGGAGCTTTTAGAGCAGATGGAGCCGGACATGAGCCTGGCCACTACTATTTTGCTTTTGAAGGATCAGGTGCCCAAGAGAAGCAAGGACAGCGTGCGGGAATTCATGGCAAAGATTGTGGAGGAGATCAATAAGCTTTTGGAGAGCGACATCCGGCGGGCCGTGACGGCGGCAGTCAACCGGCGGCAGCATTCGCCGATTCCATCTGCGGCGGCGCTTGATTTTCCCACAACTATCCGCCGGGGGATCAAGAATTATAACCGGGAGCTGGGAAAGATTATCCCGGAGCATTATTATTTCTTTGACCGCACGACAAAGACGGCGGCCAATAAATATACCGTGATTCTGGACGTGGATCAAAGCGGATCTATGGGAGAATCGGTGATTTACTCCTCAATTATGAGCTGTATACTGGCCAGCATGGCTGCTTTGCGTACCCGGATTGTGGCTTTTGATACGCAGGTGGTAGATTTGACAGAGAAATGTGAAGACCCGGTGGATTTACTGTTTGGCTTTCAGCTGGGCGGCGGTACAGATATCAACAAATCGATCCAGTATTGCCGGCAGTTTGTGGAGAATCCCAAAAAGACATTGTTCTTCCTGATCAGTGATCTGATGGAGGGTGGAAACCGGGCAGGGATGCTGCGCAACCTGGAAGAGTTGAAAGGATCCGGGGCAACCTTGGTCTGCCTGCTGGCGATCGCGGACGGAGGAAAGCCTTATTATGATGCGCAGATGGCCCAGAGGATTGCGGCGGTGGGAATCCCCTGCTTTGCTTGTAGTCCGCAGAAGCTTCCGGCGCTGCTGGAGCGGGCGCTCAAGGGCCAGGATCTGATGGTATTCCAAAAGGAATTTGAAGGAAAAGGAAAATAGGGGAATAAAATGAAAATCAGAATACGAGGATATCAGCCGCAGGACGTGGAAGCAATGATTGCGATCTGGAACGAGGTGGTGGAAGAGGGGATTGCGTTCCCCCAGGAGGATTGTCTGACGAAAGCTTCCGGAACAGATTTTTTTGCGGTTCAAAGCCACTGTGGGGTGGCAGAGGAAGAAATGAGCGGAAAGCTTTTGGGACTCTATATTTTACATCCCAACAATGTAGGACGGTGCGGCCATATATGTAATGCAAGCTATGCCGTATCCTCTCAGAGCAGAGGGCTGCACATCGGCGAGAAGCTGGTGATGGACAGCATCCAGCAGGCAAAAACCCTGCAATTTCGGATATTGCAGTTTAATGCGGTAGTCGCCGGCAATATCCATGCCAGGCATCTATATGAAAGGCTTGGTTTCACCCAGTTGGGAACAATCCCGGGGGGATTTCGGTTAAAGGACGGCAGTTATGAGGATATCTGCCCTTATTATATCGAGCTTTGAAATTTTTCTCAGAAGGTACGCCAGGGAACAAAGAGCGGTAAGCGACGGGAAATGGTCCGCCGCTTTCTGCTCCTTGTTCCCTGGCTGAGTGCCGAAGTCAAATCAGGATTGTCTTCGGTGCTCTTTATGAGGATGCAGAGAATCTTATCTATCCCTGAAAGGGGGAATCGGCATTAGCCGATTCCCCCATATTGGAAACCGGACAAAAAGCTGATTGGGCAGATGCTTGGACTCTGGCTTCCGATGTTTGTTAACAGTGCCGTGATATCCGCCGGCGGCAGCTTTGTATCGCGAAGCGTGAATGCTATCGGTCCTTTTTTTACTGCCGGGATCTCCTCGGCCACCAAAATATTTACTCTGCTGGAATCGGTAATCATGGCCGTTCAAACCGGGCTTTCGGTATTTATTGGCCAGAATCTTGGGGCAGACAAGCTCGAGCGGGTCAGGAAGGGCAGCATCAGATCGTAGTATTTGCTTTGATACTTTCATTGCTGCTGAATTTTGTGGTGCAGGGGCTGGCACCGCAGCTGGCCGGCCTTTTTTTGTCTCACAGCGATCCCTTGTATGGCCGGACTTTGCATGTGGCAGTGGCCGATGTGCGGGTGATTACGCTGGGAATGTTCCTTATGGCGCCCATGTATCTTTACCGGATGGGAATCCAGACCTTAGGGCATGCCAGATATCCCATGTATGCCGGGTTCTTGCAGCTGGCGGCGCGGGTTGCTTCGGTGACTCTGCTGCCGCCGTTCATAGGAGAATACGCCTATTATTTTGCCACTGTCCTGGCCTGGTGCGTCACGCTGCCGGTCGTGAGGATCCCCTTTTACCGTTACCTGCATTTGCTCGAAGAGGGAAAAATCTCCCACTGACTGGCCACTGTTCCAAACTGTGAATTGAACAAGTATTTTTATTGCAAATTTCTCTTAAGTGTTATATACTATTGAAATGATATGCGCGGCCATGCCGCGGAATAACAAAGCTGAGAAAGGGTGCAAGTTATGGCATTATTGGAAACATGGCGGAATCTTGCGTACGGTAACGGTTCTGACAATAAAGAGAAGGACAAGCTCTGGGAAGGCTATTTTGCCATCGAGAAGGGCATTTATGAGAAGATTTTATCAAATCCGTCAGAGGTGGTCAGCGGCACAGTAAAGGAACTGGCCGAGAAGTATGGGACGGAGCTTTTGATTATGACCGGTTTTCTGGATGGCATCAATGAGAGTCTAAAGGGCTATGAGAATCCGATTGATACCATGGAGGAGGATACCGAGGTAAAGATCGAGATTGATCCGGAAAAGCTGTATTACAATATGGTTGCTGCGAAGGCAGAATGGCTGTATACGTTGCCGCAATGGGATGCGATTCTGAGCGAAGAGCGGAGAAAAGAGCTTTATAAAGAACAGAAGGCTTCCGGAACCGTCCGCAAGGAGAAGAAGATTTTCCCGAACGATCCCTGCCCGTGCGGGAGTGGGAAAAAGTACAAGAAATGCTGTGGCAGGAATGTATAAGTGTTTCAGGCCGTCATAGAGAAGGAGCGTGTCCGATCCTCTGAATGATTACGGAAATGAGACGAAAAGCAGGGAGCGTCATGCCGGAAGGTGTGGCATGCCTGCTTTTTTGCTCTATAGGGTACGTCCTGTAAAACAAAAACCTTCCGAAGGACGCAATGTCATTCAGTTAATTTTCTCAGAAGGTACGCCAGGGAAAAAGGAACGGAAAGGGGCGGGAAATGCTCCGCCGCTTTTTCCGGTTTCGGGATCAAGAAGTCCTAAAATCTCTGATTTTTGCGAAAAGCGAAACGAAAATCCCCAAACTCGCTTCGCTCAGACAGAGTGGATTTTCATTTCAAGGCAAAACTCAGGGATTTAAGGACTTCTAAATCCCTGCAAAGTCAAAAGCGGCGGATCATTTCCCGCCTCTTTCCACTCCTTTTTCCCTGGCTGAGTATTCTCAGAGCTAAACGGAATGACATTGCCGGGGAACGTACGTTTTTTTAATTAAGATTAGAGAAATGCAGTAAAGCGAGGCTTGTATAATGAAAAATGTAGATAATTCCAGAGCTTACGGCTCTTTTGCTTCTGTTTACGACCTTTTTATGGATAATATCCCTTATGAGGAATGGGGGGATTATGTGACAGGGCTTTTAAAGGAGTATGGGGTGGAGAACGGGCTGGTGCTGGAACTGGGCTGCGGGACCGGGAAGCTGACCCGGCTGCTGGCCGGACGGGGCTATGACATGATAGGCGTGGATCTGTCCGGAGAGATGCTGGAGCTGGCCATGGCACAGAATGAGGATGGCCGGATTTTGTATTTGCAACAGGACATGCGGGAGTTTGAGCTGTATGGGACTGTGCGGGCGATTGTCAGCATTTGTGATTCCATGAATTATCTGACGGAATATGAAGAGCTGGTGCAGGTGCTGCGCCTGGCAAATAATTATCTGGATCCGGGAGGTGTTTTTATCTTCGATATGAATACGCCTTATAAATACCGGGAAGTGCTGGGGGAGCAGACGATTGCCGAGAACCGGGAAGAAGGAAGTTTTATCTGGGAAAATTATTTTGATGAAGAACAAGAGATCAATGAGTATGATCTGACGCTTTTTATCCGGGAAGAGGACGGACGTTACCGAAAGTATGAGGAGACACATTTTCAGCGGGCATATGACAATGAGACCGTAAAAAGGGCGGTTGAAGAGGCGGGGATGGAGCTGGCGGCAATCTATGAAGCATGTGGTAGGAAGGCGCCGGGGGAGAACAGCGAGCGAATATATTTTGTGGCGAGGGAGGTAAAGAAGGGTAGTGTTTATCCGTGAGGAAATGATTTTGCGTGTTGAAATCCCAGGGGGGATAAGGTAGAATAGGATCAGGAATTTTAAACAGGTATCGGAGGCGAAATATGTCAGATTATATGATTCGGGCAACGGCGGCAGAGGGCCAGGTGCGGGCGTTTGCGGCGACGACCCGGGATACTGTGGAGTTTGCCAGGAGCGCCCATAATACCAGCCCGGTGGCAACGGCGGCGCTGGGGCGTCTTTTGACAGGAAGCGCGATGATGGGGGCGATGATGAAAGGGGAAAAGGATCTCCTCACGGTTAAAATAGAAGGGGATGGCCCGATTGGTGGATTAACGGTGACGGCGGATGCTAAGGGAGATGTCAAGGGCTATGTGTTCCACCCGGAGGTGATGCTGCCGCCAAATGATAAAGGTAAGCTGGATGTGGGGGGTGCCTTGGGGATTGGGGTGTTGACGGTCATTCGGGATATCGGGATGAAAGAGCCGTATGTCGGGCAGACCATTCTGGTGAGCGGAGAGATTGCCGAGGATTTGACATATTATTTTACGACATCGGAACAGACACCGTCCAGTGTGGCGCTGGGGGTATTGATGAACCGGGAGAATACGGTCCGTCAGGCGGGAGGTTTTATCCTGCAGATGATGCCGGGTGCCACAGAGGAGGTGATTGCCGGGTTGGAGAAGAAGCTGGCACAGCTTACTTCGGTTACGGCTTTGCTGGATGAGGGAAAGACGCCGGAAGAGATCCTGGAATATATTTTAGGGGATTATGGTTTGGATATTTTGGAACGGACGCCGGTGAGATTTCATTGCAATTGTTCCCGGGAAAGGATTGATAAGGCATTGATCAGTGTGGGAAAGCAGGAGCTGCAACGGATGGTTGAGGAAGGAGAGACGATTGAGGTCAATTGCCATTTTTGCAACCGGCATTATCCGGTGACGGTAGAGGAGCTGCAGCATTTGCTGGAGCAGGCGCGATAGAGGACAGGAAAGGAGAAAAAGATGATTGATTATTCAGAGCAGGCCGGAAAAATGTACCATATACAGGTAGGAAAAGGGGAGGTTGGGCGATATGTGATCCTGCCGGGGGATCCGAAACGGTGCCGTCTGATTGCCGAGTATTTGGATAATCCCCGGTTAATTGCAGATAACCGGGAGTATGTGACTTATACGGGAAGCTTAGACGGAGAAAAGGTCAGTGTCACATCAACCGGGATTGGCGGGCCTTCGGCGGCGATTGCTATGGAGGAACTGGCCCAGTGCGGGGCTGACACGTTTTTGCGGGTGGGAACCAGTGGCGGCATGGATTTGCAGGTAAAGAGCGGCGATTTGGTGGTGGCAAGCGGGGCGGTCCGCATGGAGGGAACCAGCCGGGAATATGCCCCCATCGAATTTCCGGCAGTTTCGGATTTCACTGTGACGACAGCATTGGCGGAGGCGGCGCAAAGGCTGGGGCTGCCCTGCCATGTAGGGGTGGTGCAGTGCAAGGATTCCTTTTATGGGCAGCATTCGCCGGAGACCAAGCCGGTGGGCCGAGAATTGATGGAAAAATGGGAAGCCTGGGTACGGTTGGGCTGCAAGGCATCCGAGATGGAGTCGGCGGCCGTCTTTGTGGTGGCAAATTATCTGCATGTACGGGCAGGAACCGTGTTGCTGGTGATGGCGAATCAGGAGCGGGCCAAAGCGGGACTGGAAAATCCGGTAGTGCATGATACGGACGCGGCGATCCGGACAGCCGTCGAGGCGATTCGTATTTTGATTCGAAAGGACCGGTGAAGGATGAAGAGAGAAGAGATATTGAGCCATGTGGATCACACTCAGCTGGCACAGACGGCGGGCTGGGAGTCGATTCGCATTCTGTGTGAAGAAGCGATGGATTGCCATACGGCTTCTGTGTGTATTTCGCCGTCTTATGTCAAACAGGCTAAAGAGTATGTGGGGGATCGGATGGCAGTCTGTACCGTGATCGGTTTCCCGAACGGTTATTCCGCCACTCCGGTGAAGGTGTTTGAGACAGAGCAGGCGATCCGGGATGGAGCGGACGAGATTGACATGGTGATTAATCTCGGCTGGGTGAAGGACGGCCGTTTTGATCTGGTAGAGCAGGAGATCCGCGAGGTAAAGGCGGCCTGTGGAGAAAAGATTTTGAAGGTGATTATTGAGACTTGCCTGCTTACCAGGGAAGAAAAAATACGTATGTGCCAGGTGGTGACGGATGCCAAAGCGGACTATATCAAGACTTCTACCGGATTTTCTGCTGCCGGAGCGACGTTTGAGGATGTGGAACTGTTTGCAGAGCATGTAGGGGAAGGCGTAAAGATAAAGGCAGCCGGCGGCATTGCATCTTTGGCAGATGCTAAGCGCTTCCTGGAGCTGGGAGCAGAGCGATTGGGCAGCAGCCGGGTGATCCGGCTGGTAAAGGAAGCGGACGGGAATAACTAAAGAAATTTTTCCGGCAGGAAATCAGATGAGAAGGAGGATGGCAAATGGCAACCGAAGAGCTGGTCCGTATGGCTATTGAGGCGATGAAATATGCGTACACCCCATATTCCGGATTTCGGGTAGGGGCGGCGCTGTTAGCGGCGGACGGGAAGGTTTATCAGGGCTGCAATATTGAAAATGCTGCCTACACACCGACGAACTGTGCGGAGCGGACAGCATTTTTTAAGGCCGTCAGTGAGGGACAGCGGGAGTTTTCTGCTATCTGTATCGTGGGGGGCAAGGATGGGGTGCTGGAAGGATATACGGCGCCTTGCGGGGTATGTCGGCAGGTGATGATGGAGTTCTGCGATCCAGAGACCTTCCGGGTGATTCTGGCAAAGGGTGA
Organism: uncultured Lachnospiraceae bacterium; assembly: GCA_910588125.1. Lineage (GTDB taxonomy): Bacteria > Bacillota > Clostridia > Lachnospirales > Lachnospiraceae > Brotaphodocola. The sequence continues at coordinate 2,506 of CAJUPI010000032.1, read as the reverse complement.
AAAGCACTGGCAGGAATATCGCTTAAAAGAGTTGCTGCCTATGGGCTTTGGACCGGACAATCTGAAAAAGCAAAGCAGACGGATTGAATAAAAAGGGGGAACAAGACAATGGAGCAAAAAGCATGGAAACGGGTGTTTGTGATTGTGATTGATTCCTTGGGAATCGGAGGCGCCGCGGATGCCGGGGATTATGGGGATGCCGGGGCAGATACTCTGGGACACATAGCGGATCATGTGGATCATTTCCAGATTCCGAATCTGCAAAAGCTGGGACTTGTCAATCTGCACCCGGTCAGGCAGGTGGCGCCAGTACAACAGCCATTGGGATATTTTGCCCGGCTGAATGAGCGAAGCCGTGGTAAGGATACCATGACCGGGCATTGGGAGATGATGGGATTAAAAACCGAGAAGCCTTTCATCACCTTCACGGATACCGGCTTTCCGCCGGAGCTGATCGCCGAGCTGGAGCGGCGGACCGGGCATAAAATCATTGGCAATAAGAGTGCGAGCGGCACGGAGATTTTAGAAGAGCTGGCAGAGGAGGAGATCGCCAAAGGACATATGATTGTCTACACCTCGGCAGATTCGGTTTTGCAGATTTGCGGGAATGAGGAGACATTCGATCTGAAAGAGCTGTACCGTTGCTGCGAGATAGCCCGGGAACTGACCATGCGTGATGAGTGGAAGGTGGGACGTGTGATTGCCCGTCCCTATGTAGGGAAGAAGCGGGGAGAATTCAAACGGACTAGCAACCGGCATGATTATGCGGTTCCGCCTTTTGGCCGGACGGTATTGGATGCCATGAAAGAGGCCGGGCTGGATGTGATCTCTATCGGCAAGATTCAGGATATTTTTGCCGGCTGCGGGATCACCCGGGCATTAAAGTCCAAGAGCTCGGTTCACGGTATGGAACAGACGATAGAGGTGGCAAAGGAAGATTTTTGCGGGCTTTGTTTTGTGAATCTGGTAGATTTTGACGCCTTGTGGGGACACCGGCGGGATCCGAAAGGATATGGTGCGGAGCTGGAACGATTCGACGAAAAGCTGGGAGTGCTTTTGGAGAATCTGGGCGAGGAGGATTTGCTGATGATTACAGCCGATCACGGCAATGATCCGACTTATACGGGGACGGATCATACCAGAGAGCAGGTGCCGCTGCTTTTATATTCCAGGAGCCTGAAAGGGAGCGGCGAGCTGCCGGAAGCCGATACCTTCGGGGTAGTTGGAGCTACTGTGGCAGAGGTTTTCGGAGTAAAAATGCCGGAGGGAACCATCGGAAGCTCCCTGTTGTCGCTGTTACAGTAAATCCCCATGCCGCTTTCCCGGCGCCACCATGAATGAAAGAGGGTTTAATGTCATTTAGTTAATTTTCTCAGAAGGTACGCCAGGGAAAAAGGAGCGGGAAGCGGCCGGAAATGGTCGGCTGCTTTTTCCGGTTTCGGGATTAAGAATTCCTAAAATCCCTGATTTTTGCGAAAAGCGAAACGAAAATCCCCAAACTCGCTTCGCTCAGACAGAGTGGATTTTCGTTTCCAGGCAAAACTCAGGGATTTAAGGACTTCTAAATCCCTGCAAAGTCAAAAGCAGCCGGCCATTTCCGGCCGCTTCCCGCTCCTTTTTCCCTGGCTGAATATTCTCAGAGCTGAACTTAATGACATGATGCCAGGGGCAAAAGACCTTTTGGCCCTGGCATCATGTCATTAATAAAAGATGTCATTTGCGTTTTCGCACAGAGGATGTTGCAAAATAAGTCCCCCGTCATTTCTCTTATCCTGTGTCCGACTGTTCACGAACATTCTGTCTGATATTGACGGACTTTATCCGTTAATACCAGACTGTGTATGTGAACCGTCCCGAACACAGGATTGAGAAATGACGAGGGACTTATTTTGCAATACCTTCTTGCAGTTTTGTCATTTTACCATTCTGAGTCACCAAAGATGCAAAATCCTGATACATGATATCGTGGATTACAGTGTGGTTACGTGAATGGCCTGCGGACCCTTAGCTCCCTCTGTTACTTCAAATTCTACCTGGGCTCCTTCTTCCAGAGTCTTATAGCCTTCCATCTCCAGACCTGAGTAGTGAACGAATACATCGTTGCCCTGCTCATCGCAGATAAAGCCGTAGCCCTTCTGGTTGTTGAACCACTTCACTGTACCTTTGCTCATGTTACTACCTCCAAAAAGAATAAAAAATAGAATCGAACGGTTGCGGGTTTGCGCAACTTCACTAAGAATAGCATAGAAAGAGAAAGTTGTCAAACAAATTCCAAGGGAATTTGTATAGAATACGAGGAAAGATAGCGGTTTTGTTTAGGATGCTTCGACTTTACAGGGATGTTATAAGTAACCAATCATCAATGCTTGTGACGACTGTAGTTTTGGAAAAATGGGTATGGAACAGAGAGGTGGAATGTGGTAAACTGTAACTAGATCCAAGGCCAATGTTATTTAGTTAATTTTCTCAGAAGGTACGCCAGGGAAAAAGGAGCGGGAAGCGGCCG
>CAJUPI010000031.1 GCA_910588125.1 uncultured Lachnospiraceae bacterium | reverse complement strand
GTTAAATATTCTTAAAGCGGCGGAAAAGATAAAATTGATTGAGGAAAAGTGATATTATTGTAAATATCCGTTATTATGCGTATGAGCCGATAGGCCCAATGAAAGAATATCTTCCAATGGATGTGTCTAAACGGGTGGAAAAAGAAACTTTTTGGGCTCACTTCCAAATCCGGAATATGTTCCGAGCAATATTAAAATTCTTTTAGCTGGAAATGATATTTTCGAATTGAAGCTTCAGACTGTGCAAAAGGTTATCCCGAATATCTTGCCTGAAACCTGCAGGATCTCAGGCTTTTTCTCAGAAATTCGGGATAATCTGACTATCGGTATAACCACTATATTTCTTTGCCGTTGGTTCTGATTACATTTTGGAACCAGGCGAAAGAGTCCTTTTTATATCGTTTTCCACTGCCAGTGCCATCATCATTTTTATCTACATAGATAAATCCGTATCGTTTTTTCAGCTCACCCGTGGTAAAGGACACCAAATCGATGCAGCCCCAGGGGGTATAACCCATCAACTCCACACCGTCTTCCTCCACTGCTTTCTTCATCTGCTTGATGTGGGCTTTCAGATAGTTCACACGATAAGGATCATGGCAGGAGCCGTCCTTTTCCAATGTGTCAATGGCTCCGAAGCCATTTTCAACGATAAACAGTGGAATCTCATACCGTTCATATAGAGTGACCAATGAGTAGCGTAGGCCCACCGGGTCGATCTGCCAGCCCCAGTCGCTCTTGTTCACATAGGGATTGGGCACCGAGTTAGGGGAGCTGCCATCCAGACTTGCCCCGGTATCTTTGCTCACATTGGCCTTGACTGCATTGGACATATAGTAACTGAAGCCAATGTAGTCTGCCTTGCCTGCCGCCAGGATGTTCTCGTCCTCCGGCTCCATGTGAATCTGATATCCCTTGCGTTTCCATTCCCTTTTGGCGAAAGCAGGATAGCGCCCCCGGACCTGGACATCAGAGAAATAGAAGCGCTCGTGCATACATTCAACGGCGGTCATGATGTCATCGGGATCACAGGAATAGGGGTAAAAGGGAACCCAGGCGCACATGCAGCCAATCTTGAAATCCGGGTTGATCGCAAGGCCTTTTATTACCGCCAGCGCCCCGGCCACAAACTGGTGATGGACGGCCTGATACATAGCCTCCCTGGGCCGCGCACATTGGGAAAAACGGACCCCGGAGCAGGTCCAGCCGAAAATGTCGGCGGCAGTATTACTCTGGTTATTGATCTCGTTGAAAGTCATCCAGTATTTGACCTTATCCTTGTATCGCTCCATTACAGTGGAAGCGTAGCGGACAAAACAGTCCAGGGTGTACCGGCTCAGCCAGCCATGGTGATGTCTGGCCAGATGGTAGGGCATTTCAAAATGGGAGAGAGTAACCACTGGCTCGATGTGGTATTTTAGCAGTTCATCAAACAGCTCATCATAGAATTTCAGGCCCGCTTCATTGGGTTTTGCATCATCCCCGTTGGGGAAAATACGGGTCCAGGCGATGGAGGTGCGGAAGCATTTGAAGCCCAGCTCTGCCATCAGGGCGATGTCTTCCCGAAAGGTGTGGTAGAAATCGATTCCCTCATGATTGGGATAATGCTCTCCCGGCAATACCCCATCCGTGATCCGGCGCAGTACCTCGTTGTTACCTCCGGTGAGAACATCGGAAACGCTGATGCCTTTGCCATCCTCATTCCAGGCGCCTTCCAGTTGATGGGCCGCGACCGCGCCGCCCCATAGAAAATCGTCGGGTAAACTCATAAGAATATCTCTCCTTCCTGATTTTAGCGTTTTATGGTCAGAATCGGTTCGCCTATCTGGACAGTCTCGCCTTCTTTCAGCAATTCTATCGCATCGTAGTTGTTCGCATTGGTCACCAGAATGGGGGTGATGGTATCATATTTCTTCCGGATCTCTTCCAGGTCAAACTCCATGAGCAGGTCACCGGCTTTGATGGTATCGCCGTCCTTAACTTTTGGCGAGAAGCACTTACCTGCCAGTTCTACGGTGTCCAGGCCGATGTGAATGATCATTTCTATTCCGCCAGGTCCGATCAGGCTGATGGCGTGTCTGGTATCTGCCACAGAGAATACGGTGCAGTCAAAAGGTGCGTACAGCTTGCCCTCGGTGGGAATGATCGCTGCTCCCTGTCCCAAAACGCCCTGGGCAAAAGTAGGGTCATTGACGGAGGTATTAGACTTGACCTGGCCGTTCAGAGGGGCATAAACGGTGATGGCCTCAGGGGTGGCAATCGGGGCAGGAGCCGCATGATTCTCGTCGGAAGGGGAAGCAACCGGAACCTTTTCGTCACAGCCGACAACCATCACCAGGCCGATGGTGATTACAATGGTAGCCAGGGTGCCGATCACCATGCCAGGAAAAGAGGTAGGATTTGTGTTGCTGATAGCGTTCACTGTGGTAAGCAGGCCAGGCAGACCGGCATAGGCGTAATATTGAGTGCCAAACAGACTGATAATGATCGCGCCGACGGCTCCACCGACACAGCCGCAGACAAAAGGCTTCTTCAAGCTTAAGGTAACGCCATAAATAGCCGGTTCCGTAATGTCGAATACGCCTGTCAGCCCAGATGAAAAAGCGACCCGTTTCATGTCTTTCTTTTTGGTTTTCAACACCACACCAAAGCAGGCAGCAGCCTGAGCAACTACGGCGCAGGTCTGGAATGCCTGGAAGGTATCACAGCCGTTAGCGTTGAAATTGGCAATGTTCATGGGAGTGACGCCCCAGTGGACGCCGAAGATAACGAATACTTCCCAGATTCCACCGACCAAAGCACCGGCAATGGCGGGAACGGTGTGCGCCAGGTAATTGTAGGCTACGGCAATGCCATTGGCCGTAGCATCGGCGATAGGGCCAATCACTAAAATGGTAAGGGGAACCATAATAATGGCGCAAATGAAGGGCGTCCCAATGGCTTTCAGCACATCAGGCAGGCGCTTATCCAGGAAATGCTCCAGATAGGTTAACACCAATACAAGGAACAAAGGCGGCAGGACGGTAGATGTATAGGTGGTCTGCGCCATGGGGAAAGCCAGGAACCTCACAACCTCACCCCCAGCGATCCGGGCAGCAATAGCCCCCCAGTCGGCGTTGACCAGGGCCAGGCAGCACCACAGCGCAATATAGGTATTGCACTTGAAATGCTTGGAGGCTGTCACGGCGATCATGACAGGCAAGAAGGTGAAGGGCGTCCAGGAAATGAAGCTGAGGACAGAATATGTGCCGGTTTCGGCAAAGGCAGGAGCGAACTGGGTGATGATGATCAGTGCGCCCTGCACCAGGCCGGCGGCGGCAAGGATATACACAAAGGGTGCAAATACCGCCGACATAGTGGCAATAATTCGGGCAAAGATTCCCTGACGGATCTCCGCCTGGACGGATTCGTCGATCTTCATGATTTTAGTCAGCTCTTCATAGACGTCTTTGGCATGGGTTCCAATGACGATCTGGTATTGGCCTCCCTTCTCTACCACTTGGATGACTGAGGGCATTTCGGAAATGCGTTTCGTGATTTCCGCAGAGGGAGATTCTTTTAATACCAGGCGTAGCCTGGTAGCGCAGTGGGCTGCGCTGATGATATTGTTCTCGCCGACCTGATCTTTGATGTCGGCGGCCAGTTTAGCGTAATCGCGGACTTTTGTGGATGCCATATTTTTTCCTCCTATTTGTGCGTTCCCCGTCGGGAGCAATGCGGCTGCCGCTTTGTTGAAATCATTTTACACGATGAAATACCCTGCCGCAAGAGATGGAGGCTCAGCTGGTGGCGCTTTGCAAAAAAAGTCTGCTTTTTGACAGCTTGCATGAAAAATCGTTTCATGCATCAAAAAGCAGGGGCTTTTTTTGATATGAAAACAAGATGGTAAGCGTCCAGAGGATCAGCGAGGCTCATTCAGTCCCCAGAAGGTGAGCGCACCAAGGGTGTCGTACCGATGATTCAGAGACATATTTTTTGCATACTGAGCACTGAATGCGATGGAGAACATCAGATCCAGCAGATATTTGCTGGCGGTGAAAAAAGTGGGAATGGACAATTTGTCGGTTTCCACCTCGCCGATAGCAGAAGGGCGAGGAGCATACAGAAACTCGTCCGCCATTTTCCCCAGCGTGGTTTCCTTTCCAGAGGTAATGATGATTGTCGTTGTCCCATTTCGGCGTAAAAGCCGGGTCAATTCAATTAGTTTAAAATTCTCACCGGTGTGGCTGATAAGGATGGCTAAATGGCCCGCTGGCGCAATAAGTGTATTCAAAACCTGAATATCCGTTTCCGAATAGACAGTGGCAATTTTGCCGGCGTGGAAAAACTGGCTGACAGCGTAGCGGGCCAAATGTATGTTAGTATCATAGGCATAAAAATCGATATAGAGATGCTCCAATAAAAGTCGCTGGATACGCAGCAGCTGGGACAGGGAGAGAGCCTTTCGTGTGGCATCTAAAGCCTGGGTCTGTACCTCGCTGACCTTGCTCAGAAGTGTTACCATATTTTCACGCTCGGATAGCTGAACAGAGGCAGGATCATCCAGGATCTGCCCGCTCTTTACATCGCTGAGAAAGCGCACCTTAAAATCCGGGTAGCCTTTGCAACCGAATTTTTGGCAAAAGCGGGTGACGGTTGAGGCGCTGGTATAGGTGGCCTTGCCAATATCCTGGCAAGACATATTAGCAATATGCTCTGGGTGGCTGAGAAAATAAGATCGAATATCATTTTCCCGTTCGGTAAGCTGGGATGTCTGTTTCAGGTCATTAATAAGCGACATATTCTTTACCTCAGATAGCTTTTCTCTGATTTTACACCTAAAATCCCGTTTTGAAAAGTAAATTACCAGCAGGTTCTGGATCCTTTTTTCAAAGGTTCAAACAGTTTTTGCGATCCGGCTTTTTATAGGGGATGATTCCGAATTTGCCCCGCTTCATTTTTAAATAAGGAGTGTGTTCCGGAATGCAATCAGCTTCGTTTTCAACATCAAAAAAGCTTCAAAGGGCACAGTAAGATATAAAGAAAAGACGTTGCAAAATAAGTTATCCGGATACAGGCCAGAGAAAGCCGGATCCATCCCGCTAAACCGATCTCCTCACAGCATTGTCATAAAACCGGAAATAATCCGGGCGGTGCCGGGACTGGGTATATTCGAACATTACGCCGTCACTGTTGTAGGTCTGGCTGCTGACCACGGCCATACAATTATAATCTTCTGCATTCATCTTTAGATATTTTTCATCAATTTGCGTCATCTTTTCTACCGTCATGATTCTTTTACTGTTCACGATCGTCATATGCAAGATATTTTCCAGATATTGATAGATAGAATCTTCCGCGATTTCTTTGGTGAGGCCGGGAGTTGCCTCTTTTAGGAAATAGTTGTGGTTGAGAATCAAAGGTATATCATCTAAATAGTGGAGGCGCTGGATATAATAAATATCAGTGCCGGCAGGAAAACCCGTGTAAAGGGACTGTCCTTCGCTGATCGCAAACTCAGTGAACAGCAGAACCTTTGTAAGGGAGCGATGGCCATTTCGAGCGGCTGATTCCCGGAAGCTTTCAATTTCTCCGATGGTGAAGGCGGTTTGTGCGATCGGCTGATAGATATTGCGTACGCCCTTTCCCTGCATGGTCTGTACATAGCCATCAGTTACCAGACGGCTGATTGCGCGGCGGAGGGTATTGCGGGAGCAGCGATAGCTTTGAACCAGGATGTTTTCGGATGGCAAAAGCTCCTGATAGGCGAAAACATCGGTTTCGATTTTTTGTTTTAAATCTTTATAAATATCTTCGTATCTTGTTTTTGGCATTTTCGTTCACCTCTAATCAGATATTATAGGAAGCAAAAACGCTTTGCGCCTTTTATCAAAATTTGCTTTGCAAATTCTGATAAGCTATATTATCATTCGCAGCAAAGCTGCTCATTAGCTTACGAAGTTTGCCCTTGCAGGCAAGCAAACTTCTTGTAAGCTATATTATAAGAACAAACGGAAAAAAAGTCAACAACTTGTTTAAACAAATATTCAAAAAGGTATTGATATGTTTAAACAAGTGTGTTATAACATAATCAACGACATGTTTAAACAAGTTAAAAAACAGGTGGAGGGATTGAAGATGGGAAGATATGCAGAAGACGCAAAACAGTTGCTACGTCTGGTAGGCGGAAAAGAGAACATCGCGGCAGTTTCGCATTGTATGACAAGGATGCGGTTTGCCCTGGCAGATCCACAGAAAGCAGATGTAAAAGCGATTGAGGCAATGAAGGTGGTAAAAGGAAGCTTTACCCAGTCGGGGCAGTTTCAGGTGATTATCGGTAATACGGTTGCTGATTTTTACAATGATTTTGTCAAAGAGGCGGGGATTGAGAGGGTATCCAAGGATGCAGTAAAGCAGGCGGCAAAGAAGAATCAGAATGTGTTGCAGCGGGTAATCACTGCGCTGGCAGAGATTTTCGCCCCGTTGATCCCGGCGATTATTACCGGCGGTTTGATTCTTGGTTTTCGAAATTGCATCGACAGCTTATACTTGTTTGAAAACGGAACAAAAACCTTATGCGATATCAGCCAGTTCTGGGCAGGGATCGACAGCTTTCTGTGGCTGATTGGAGAAGCGGTTTTCCATATGCTTCCGGTCGGCATCTGCTGGTCGGTGACAAGGAAGATGGGTACAACTCAGATGCTGGGCATTGTCCTTGGCCTGACGCTGGTATCCGGACAGCTGTTGAATGCCTATGCCGTTGCCGGGACTGCAGCGGCGGATATTCCGAACTGGGATTTCGGCGGTTTCCAGATTAACCGGATCGGCTATCAGGGCCAGGTGATTCCGGCGATTTTAGCAGCATTTACACTGGTGTACCTGGAAAAATTTTTCCGAAAGATTACGCCCCAGGTGATATCCATGATTGTGGTTCCCTTCTGTAGTTTATTATTGTCAGTAATGGCGGCACATTTTGTATTGGGACCGATTGGCTGGAAGGTGGGAGCGGCAATCTCTGCGCTGGTATTTGCCGGAATTACCGGGACATTTAAGGTAGTATTTGGCGCAGTATTTGGTGTCATTTATGCCCCGTTAGTCATCACAGGACTTCATCATATGTCTAATGCCATCGATTTACAGTTGATTGCAGACTACGGCGGAACTATGTTGTGGCCGATGATTGCATTGTCAAATATTGCACAGGGCTCCGCAGTATTGGGAATGATCTGGCTGCAGAGAAAAGACCCGGAAGCACAGGAAGTGAATATTCCGGCATGTATTTCCTGCTATCTGGGAGTCACGGAACCAGCGATTTTCGGTGTGAACTTAAAAAGAGGATTCCCCTTTGTCTGTGGAATGATTGGTTCCGGTATCGCGGCGGTTGTCTGCGTAGCTACAGGAACAACGGCTAACGCTATCGGGGTAGGCGGTATTCCCGGGATCCTGTCCATTCAGCCTCAGTTTATGGCATCCTTTGCGCTTTGTATGGCGATTGCTTTTGCTATACCGTTTTTACTGACAGCCATTGTCGGAAAGAAGCATTTGCTGGCAGCTTCGGGAAATGAGACGGCAGAGCTGGCCGAAATTGCTGCTGGAGTAGGTGCGAGCGCAGCGGCAGGTGCTATGGCTTCTGTGATATGTGAAAGGGAGGCAAATGAAAAAGCTGTAAGTAAAAAAGAGGCAAACAGAGAGGCAGCAGGAAAATTGACGGCATTTTTATCAGGAAGGGCAATTCCGCTGGCAGAAGTGGCAGACGGTGTTTTTTCAGCAGGGATTTTGGGCGATGGCATGGCGATTGTACCGGAAACGGAAACATTGTTTGCACCGGCGGACGCCGAGGTTGCAGCATTAATGCCAGACTCCCGTCATGCTTGTGGACTAAGGCTGGAAAATGGGATGGAGATTTTGTTGCACATTGGAATCGATACGGTGGGTATGAAGGGAGACGGATTTGAATATTTGGTCGAGGAAGGGCAGAAGGTCCAGGCAGGAACTCCTCTGATCCGATTTGACCGGGCGAAGATTAAGGCGGCGGGCTATCGGGATGTCACGATATGTATTATCAGCAATCAGGGAAACGCCCGAGATATTCAGTTCCATACGGGAATAAATGTACATGAAAAAGAGACAGCAGTGATAACGTTTCAATAAATCCAGGTACAAGGAAGGTGAAGTATAAGATGACAGATTTCAGCAAGAAAGTAGTTTATCAAATATACCCGAAATCCTTTCGGGATACCAACGGGGATGGCTTTGGAGACATCCCCGGAGTAATTGAAAAACTGGATTATCTACAGGAACTGGGAGTGGATTATCTGTGGCTGACCCCGGTTTTTATCTCTCCTCAGAGAGATAATGGCTATGATGTGGCGGATTATCGGAAAATTAATCCTTTGTTTGGAACTATGGAGGATCTGGAAAGTTTAATCCGTCAGAGTGAAGAACGGGGAATAGGGATTATGCTGGATATGGTATTTAACCATACATCTACGCAGCATGAATGGTTTCAGAAGGCATTGGCCGGCGATGAAAAATATCAGAAGTATTATATTTTCAAGGAAGGCACTCCGGACTGTATTCCGACAAACTGGCAATCAAAGTTCGGCGGTCCTGCATGGGAATATGTGCCCGGCCTGAAAAAATGGTACCTTCGGCTATACGATGTGACCCAGGCTGATTTGAACTGGGATAATCCGGAGGTGCGGGAAGAACTAAAAGAAATCCTCCGATTCTGGAAGAAAAAGGGGATTCGGGCATTTCGGTTTGATGTAATCAATCTGGTTTCCAAGCCGGAACAGATGGAGGATGATTTTGAGGGAGACGGGCGGAGATTTTACAGTGACGGGCCTCATATCCACGAGTATTTGAAGGAGCTGGTGAGGGACGCGGGAATTGAGGATTTTGTAACGGTGGGAGAAATGTCTTCTACATCGTTGGAGCATTGTATCCGTTACTCGGCGCCAGAGGAAAAGGAGCTTTCCATGTGCTTTAATTTTCACCATCTGAAGGTGGATTATCAGGATGGCGATAAATGGGCGCTTATGGCGGCTGATTATAAGAAATTAAAAGAACTTTTTATCGAATGGCAGTTGGGGATGCAAAAAGGGGGAGGATGGAATGCTCTTTTTTGGTGCAACCACGACCAGCCCCGTATTGTAAGCAGGCTGGGAGATGAAGCTGCCTATTGGAAGGAGTCGGCGAAAATGCTGGCAGGTATGATCCATCTGATGCGGGGAACGCCGTATATTTATCAGGGAGAAGAGATTGGAATGCTGAATGCCCATTATCCTTCCATAAAGCAGTACCGGGATGTGGAAAGCCTGAATTATTATCAGATTTTGCTGGCAGAAGGAAAGACAAAAGAGGAAGCGCTGGCCGTCTTATCAGCAAGATCGCGGGACAACAGCAGAACTCCTATGCAGTGGGACAGAGGAATGTATGGCGGGTTTTCCGTGACAGAACCGTGGATTCCCATGCCGGCCGGATTCCGGGAGGAAATTACGGTAGAAGCACAGCAAAAGGATAGCGATTCCATCCTTGCTTTTTACAAAAAGCTGATTGCTATGAGAAAAGCGTATCCGGTGATTGCAAAAGGAGAAATCTCTTTCTGCGAGACAGGGAGCGATATGGTGCTGGCATACCGGAGAACATTCGGGGAACAGCAGATGGTGGTGTTCTGCAATCTGGATAGAAACAGGCAGAGCGTGAAAATGGCTGGAGAGTGGAGCAGCTACCGGGTATTACTGGAGAATTATTGTTCAGCGGGCAAAGCCCGGGAGCCTTTGACCGGAGGCGTATATACCATGAGACCGTATGAATTGATGGTTTTGGGAAATATGGATGAGGGATAGACAATAAAAGCGGTTCCGGGAGATCAATTCCGGGAGATCAGAAAGTGAATGAGAGTGCTATGAAAAATAATATAAAATTAGTTGCAGCTGATATAGACGGTACTTTCGTCCGTTCAGACTATACTTACAATATTCCACGTTTTAAACAAATCTTATCCCGCATGAAGCATGCTGGCTGCAATTTTGTTGTAGCCAGCGGAAATCAATACTATCAGTTAAAGGACTTATTTTCGGGATATTATGATGAATTATCTTTTGTGGCGGAAAATGGAGCCTTTGTAAAAGACCAAATATTAAAGTTTGCACCAACAGTCCCCGAGGATTTGTATAAAGGTATAACTGGGAGGAAAGAGAAGGATTCAGAAAGCTTAGGGCTTATAAATCCTTGCAAAGGTCATGAACCTTCTTGAAAGACTTTCTGGTAACTTTAATCAATGGATTGTGTTAATCGGTTTTTAGCTGTTTCCGGAATTCGGTGGGGGAAACTCCGCATTGTTTTTTGAACAGGCGGCTGAAATATAGTGGATTATGGTAACCAACAATCTCAGAGATTTCCGTAACATTATAGGATGTGGATTCTAACAGGCTTTGGGCATTGGAGATCCGAAGGGAAAGCAGGTATTGTGTGGGGGTTGAGCCGGTGTAATCTTTGAAATTCCGGATAAACCAGCTAATGCTCATGCCGCGGCTGCGAGCATATTTCTCTATGTTGATCGGATGATTATAATGGGAGTGGAAATGGGAAACCGCCAGGTCCATTTCATCAATGAGGAAGACTGTTTTACTTCTGGGCTTTTTTTTCTGAAGCCGGCTGATCAGGACGAATAATAATTCGAGGTAATAAACAAGGACCTCTTCATAGTGGGGTTTAGTAAGCTTCAGCTCTTGAATCATGTGCAAATAAATCTTTTTATAATCTAAAGAAGTTCCCGTATGAATCACATGTGCATTATCAGGAATGTGATATTTTCTTAATATATTCTTTACATTATTTCCCGTAAAATGAACCCAGTAGACTTCTGTATGATCAACGCCATAATAATAATAGCGTTGTTCTTCTTTTGGGCGGTAAAGAACCATGTTTCCGGCAGTTACAATCTCTTCTTTACCGTGAAAGTAGAAATGTGCCTTGCCGGAGGCGATATAGAGCAATTGATAGTCAAGGCGTCCCCTGGGCCTGTGGGTGGGAAGCCTGGGCCTGGTAAATAATTGATAGACGCCGGCACTTCCTACAAAGAGCGGGTGCTTTTTGTCTTTGAAATCCAAAAGGGAATTGTGCCAGTATGCGTTGTCCGTGTACATGAAATATACCTCCTTAGGTGGAATGCTATTGCGAAACGAAAATGCCCAAACTCGCTTCGCTCAGACAGTGTGCATTTTCGTTTCGATGCAAAATCCGGAAAGCTAAGGGCTTATTAATCCCTGAAAAAGTCAAAAGCTTGCGACAGACAGGCCGCCCTCCCGCTCCTTCCTCCCAGGCTGGATATTGGCAGCTTAATGCATGGGAATGTGAAGAATAGTGGTTTGTTATAATGCACAAGGGGTGAAAGGGGGATGGGAGTGAGGGCTTGTGAATATGAATATATATTTGGGGGACTCTTATAAGATATTGTATCATTTTGTGCATGTTTTGTCTATTCTGCTTTATGTAAAAATTGGAAAAATTGTCTTATAATATAGTCAAACACAAGGCCTGTGTGGGGAATGCGATATTTGCAAATAGGGAAGCTACGTTTCAGTATAGTAAAAAATAATGTATATAAAGGAGGAAGCTGCCATGATTGTACCGCGCTATTATGAGGATCTGCATGTGTTGCATGAGAATACGATGGCGGATCGTTCGTATTATGTGCCGGCGTCAGTTAGGATGGATGGCCTTGTGGAACAGAGAGAACAATCGGATCGCATCCAAATGTTGAATGGACGATGGAAATTCCAATATTATGACAGTATTTATCATCTCAATGAGCGCTTCTATGAACCGGGATTTGACGCACGGGATTTTAGGACGGTTGACGTTCCTGGCGTCTGGCAGAATTATGGCTGTGATTGCCATCAATATACCAACTTCCGGTATCCGTTTCCTGTGGATCCGCCTTATGTGCCTCAGGATAACCCATGCGGAACTTATCTGTGCTCGTTCGTCTATCAGAAGGAGGAAAAAGCACCAAGAGTATTTCTGGAATTTGAAGGGGTGGATTCCTGTTTCTATGTCTGGCTGAACGGGGAATATGTCGGCTATAGCCAGGTTTCGCATGCGCTTAGTGAATTTGATGTGACAAAGTACATGAGAGAGGGGGAAAATCTCCTCGCAGTACTGGTGTTAAAATGGTGCGACGGCAGCTATCTGGAGGATCAGGACAAATTCCGGATGAGTGGCATTTTTCGGGATGTGTATTTGATGAAGCGGCCGCAGCAATGCATTTATGATTATTTCATTAATACCATAATCGAAGAGGATGAAGCCTTGGTGAGCATCCGGACAAAATATCTCGATGAGGTGATTCCGGTAAAGGCGGTTGTGTACGACGCAAAAGGAGAAACGGTTACAGAGTTTGTCTATAAGGGAGATACTGGGTTTGCCATTCAAAACCCTCATTTATGGAACAGTGAACAGCCGTATTTGTATACGCTGGTTCTGGAGACGGAGAATGAGGTGATCACAGAGCAGATCGGGATCCGTGAGATTTGTGTGAAGGGGAATGTGGTATATCTGAACGGTTCACCGGTGAAATTCCGGGGAGTGAACCGGCATGATTCGGATCCGGTGACCGGGTTTGTGATCAATGTGAATCAGATGAAAAAGGATTTGGAAATGATGAAGCAGTACAATTTCAACGCCATCCGAACCAGCCATTATCCAAACCAGCCTATGTTTTACCAGATGTGTGATAAATATGGATTCTTTGTCATCGATGAGGCGGACAATGAGAGCCATGGGCCGTGGATGCTGTGCTATTCCAATGATACGGACGAGGAGCGTGCAGGCAGGTGGAATGAGCTGATATCAGATAATCCGGAATTTGACGAAGCCACCTTGGATCGGGTAAAAAAGCTGGTTGAGCGGGATAAAAACCGTCCTTGTGTGGTCATCTGGTCTATGGGCAACGAATGTGGCTACGGCTGTACCTTTGAAAAGGCTCTGGCATGGACAAAGCAGTACGATCCCAGCAGGCTGACCCACTATGAGAGCGCTTACTACCGGGGGCGCAAGAGAAAATATGATTACAGCAATATTGATCTTTACAGCCGGATGTACCCGGGATTCCAGGAGGTTTTAGATTATGTAAAATCCGATCCGGATAAGCCGTACATCATGTGTGAGTATTGTCATTCTATGGGAAACGGCGCGGGAGATTACGAGGATTATTTTGAGCTGATTGAAAAATATGACTGTATCTGCGGAGGCTTTGTGTGGGAATGGTGCGACCATGCCATATATAAGGGGAAGACGGCAGAGGGCAGGGACATGTATTTTTATGGCGGCGATCACGGAGAATATCCGCAGGACGGGAATTTTTGCATGGATGGGCTGGTGTATCCGGACAGGACGCCTCATATGGGACTCCTGGAATTTAAAAATGTCCACCGGCCGGCAAGAGTCCGGGTTTATGAGCAGGATACGGGGACGCTTGTACTGAAAAATGAAATGAATTATGTGGATATTCGGGATTATTTAAATATTTTCTATGAGGTGAGTGCGGATGGCAAGGTGGTGGCAGCCGGAAAAATAGATGAGGCCAATATTCCGGAAATTTTGCCGGGCAGGGAGGCGAAGATTTCACTGCCAGTGACGGTTCCGGATAAGGGTAAGGCATATCTGAAGGTTCTGTACACATTAAAAGAAGCAGATGCGTTCCGCGAACAGGGGCATATGCTTGGCTTTGATGAAATTGCGCTGGCAAATCGTGACCCGCGTAATCAGACAAGCCTTTTATGGCAGGCTCTGGCAGATACGGACAGCTTTGGGATGCCGAGGCTGACAATATCGGAAACGCCAAAGCAGTTGATTGTGGAAGGCAGTAACTTTACTTATATCTACAATAAGCTGTATGGCACCTTTGACCAGCTAAAGGCAGCAGGAAAAGATTTTCTTGAGAGGCCGATGGAACTCAATGTCTGGCGGGCGCCTACGGATAATGACATGTATATAGAGGCGGAATGGAAAAAGGCCATGTATGATCGGGCGGTGTCCAGAGCCTATGTAACTAATTATACCTTGACTGCAGAGTATCTGGAGATTCACAGCAGAATGGCGATGACGGCAGTGACAGTTCAGCGGATGATGGACATAGATACGATCTGGCGTATCGATAATACAGGGCAGATATCCGTGAAAATGGACGTCACAAGAAATCCGGATTTTCCGGAACTGCCCCGGTTCGGGCTTCGGTTATTTTTACCAGAGGAAATGAATTGGGTTACATATTTCGGTTTAGGGCCAGAGGAAAGCTATGTAGATAAGTGCAGGGCGGCCAGCCACGGGATCTACTCTTCCCCGGTGGCCGGACTTCACGAGGATTACTTAAAGCCGCAGGAAAATGGCAGCCATAATGACTGTGATTATGTCGTTGTCAGCGGGGCAGGCAGTACGATGAAGGCATATGGTGAGAAGACGTTTTCCTTCAATGCTTCTGTTTTTACCCAGGAAGAGCTGACAGAGAAGAAGCATAATTTTGAGCTGGTTGCCTGCGGAAATACGGTGTTGAATCTCGATTTCAGGCAAAACGGAATCGGTTCGAACAGCTGTGGCCCAAGACTTAAGGAAAAGTACAGGTTTAAGGAAGAATCATTTACATTTTCCTTGCATTTAAAGCCGGAACACGTGAGAAAGGATAGATAAGGAGGTAAAATATGAAAGAAAGAACATATTTAAAATGGTATAATAAAGTTGGCTATGGTTCTGGTGACATTGCCGGCAATGTGGTATATGCGCTGCTGTCGGCCTTTGTGATGATTTTCCTGACAGATACCGTTGGGCTGAATGCGGGGGTGGTAGGAAGCCTGATTGCAGTCTCCAAGTTATTTGACGGAATCAGTGATATTTTCTTTGGCTCCATGATTGACAAGACACATAGCAAGATGGGGAAAGCGCGTCCATGGATGCTTTACGGCTATTTTGGCTGTGCCCTTTGCCTGGTGGCAATCTTTGTAATTCCTGCCGGTATCAGTGAATTTGCACAGTATGCCTGGTTTTTTATCGCCTATACGCTTTTGAATGCCGGATTTTATACGGCAAATAACATCGCGTATTCTGCGCTGACTGCCCTTGTCACTAAAAATAACCATGAGCGTGTCCAGATGGGTTCTATCCGTTTTATGTTTGCTTTTGGTACCAGTATGCTGATTCAGACCATCACGGTCGGGTGTGTGGCTTATTTCGGCGGGGGCGCAAGCGCCTGGAGGACAGTAGCCATCATCTATGCCGTTGTCGGAGTGATATCAAATTCGTTATCTGTGTGGTCGGTAAAAGAATTGTCTCCGGAAGAGCTTGCCGAAGGAGAAACCGGAGAAAAAGAGCAAAAACCAAAAGAAACGTATCGCCTGACCGAGGCATTCCGGCTGCTGATTCACAATAAGTACTATCTGATGATTTGTGTTTCCTATATCCTGATGCAGATTTATTCGGCAACATTGAACATGGGGATCTATTTTATGACCTATGTACTAAAAAATGCCAATCTGCTGGGAGTGTTTTCCTGGGCGATTAATATTCCAATGATCGTTGGGCTTTTGTTTACCCCGACACTGGTTGCCAAATGGAAGGGGATGTACCGCTTAAATTTATATGGTTATACGTTAGGAACGGCGGGACGCCTGGGAGTGGTGGTTGCCGGTTATATGGGAAGCGTGCCGTTGATGCTTTTGTGCACCGCAGTTGCAGCAATCGGAATGAGCCCGCTTCAGGGAGATATGAATGCACTGATCGCAACCTGTTCCGAATATACATTTTTAAAAACAGGCAAACGGGTGGACGGCACCATGTATTCCTGCACCTCTCTGGGAACAAAACTTGGCGGAGGGATCGGAACTGCTATTGCCGGCTGGCTGCTGGCATACAGCGGTTACGTAGGAGGCGCCGCCGAACAGCCGGCTTCCTGCATCAACATGCTGTATATCATGTATCTGTGGCTGCCAATGATTTTTAACCTGCTGATTACACTGATACTGACCAGATTAAACGTAGAAAAAGCAAATGAAGAGTTACGCATAAAGAACTACGCATAAAGATCTGCCCACATTAAGCTTAGCTTCGAAAATACCCAGCCATGGGGAAAGGAGCGGGAGACGACCAGTTCCCGCCGCCTCCCGCTCCATTTTCCCTGGCGTACCTTTTTGAATCTCCTCAGCTTTTATCCACAGGAACCAACGGCGGTTTGGTAGCAACCGCCGGATCAATCCCCAGCTTGGGATTTAGTGAAGTATCCAGCCGGAATTCAATAATATCTTCTACCGAGCAATTTAAAATTGTGCAGAGGACATCGATGGTATGCGTGGATACATAGGCATTCTTTTTTAAACGCCCGATCTGTCCGGCGCTGAAGCCATAATATTTGATTAGCCGGTACTGGCTGATACCTTTTGTTTTCATAGTTTCCCAGAGTCGATCATAAATTATCATTTCAGCCACCTCTGCCTCTATTAAACCAGCATTATCCGAACATGTATATTATCCATAATCGGGCAATAATATGCAGACGTGGAAGAAGAGAAAATAAAAAAGACCCTTATCCGGCACACCTTCCGGATGAGAGTCTCACTTTTAATGGGTTAATATTCTATCGTTTAATTATGCGATTGCGTTCACAGCCTTGGACAGGCGGGATACCTTCCTGGAAGCGGTATTCTTATGATATACGCCCTTGGTACAAGCCTTGTCGATCTCGGAAATCGCAGCGGTCAGACAAGCCTGGGCAGCAGCCTTGTCACCGGCAGCCACGGCGGCATCTACTTTCTTGCAGGCAGTCTTTACTTTGGAACGAATCGCCTTATTTCTGGCAGCTTTTGTTTCGTTAACTAAGATTCTCTTTTTCGCAGATTTAATATTAGCCAATCTGTTCACCTCCGATATTTTATGATTATGATCCCTGGTTTGCATCAAAGTCTGGACACGGACAGTTCAATGTAAACATACTATTTTATTCTAGCCAATTCGAGCAGAAATGTCAATACATAATTTGGGGGATTTTGAAGAAAATAGTTGTGTGGAAGGTGCTGCCGATGCAGCTGCAAAAAGTGAGAAGATATAAGGAGAATAATTATGGCAGTGAATTATGTAATAGAGAAGGAAAAGCCGGATTTTGAGGTGCGGACCGATTTGGCGTTGGAGGAGCGGGAGAGCTTTCCGGGAGATGGCGGGGAGATCTCCGGGGTTTCTTTGCGGGAATGGCAGGAGGAGAAGAGCCAGGTAAAGCTGACCGAGGTGAAGATTTTGGATGAACGGGGAGCGGCAGCGATGGGGAAGCCCCGGGGAACCTATCTGACATTGGAGGCGGATCAACTGTCAGAGAAGGACGATAACTATCATGAAGAGGTGTCCGAAGAGCTGGCGAAGCATATCCGGAAGCTGATGAAAGATATGGTAACGAAAGAGAATCCGAGGATTTTGGTAGTCGGATTGGGAAACGCTTCTGTGACGCCCGATGCTTTGGGGCCGAAGACGGTAGGAAATCTGCAGGTGACCCGCCATTGGAATCAACAATATGGAGAAGATTTTTGCAAAAAGAAGGGATGGCCGGTGCTCAGTGGAATTGTTCCGGGAGTGATGGCACAGACCGGAATGGAGACAGCGGAGATTTTGAAGGGCATTATCCATGAAACATCACCGGATCTGCTGATTGCGGTCGATGCCCTGGCAGCACGGAGCATTCGCCGGCTGGGCACAACGATTCAGCTGACGGATACCGGGATTCATCCCGGCTCCGGGGTGGGCAATCATCGCCATAGCCTGACGAAGGAAAGCTTAGGAGTGCCTGTGCTGGCGGTAGGAGTGCCGACCGTGGTGGGGGCGGCGGCGATCGTACATGATACGGTAAATACCATGATTCAGACCCTGGCATCCAGCATGGCTACAAAGGGCATGGGAGATTTTATCCGGGAAATGTCCCCGGATCAACAGTATGACTTGATTCGGGAGCTCTTGGAGCCGGAATTTGGGAGCCTTTATGTGACGCCGCCTAATATTGATGAAATGGTAGGAGAGCTGAGCTATACGATTTCGGAAGGAATTCACCAGGCCGTTTTCACGAGAGAAGACCGAAGGATGCCATCTTAGCGGAAATGGTTGTAAAGGCAAAAATTATATGTTATGATAACATCTATTACGAAAAGACCTGTTTATCCAGGTCGGTACATAGAAGGAGAACTCTCATGAAGTGGACAAAAATCACTTTGAGCACCACGACGAAAGCTGTTGACTGGATTAGCAGCATGTTGGATGAAATCGGGATTGAGGGTATTGAAATTGAGGATAATATTCCTTTGTCAGAGGCAGATACCAAGGGAATGTTTATTGACATTTTGCCGGAGCTTCCGCCGGACGACGGCACGGCGAAGATCAACTTTTATCTGGAGGATCCGGCAAAGATGGAAGGGGTGCTGCGTCAGGTGGAGGAGGGGCTGGAGGATCTCCGGTGCTTTGTGGATATCGGAGAGGGTACCATTGCGGTTTCCGAGACAGAGGATAAGGACTGGATTAACAATTGGAAACAGTATTTTAAACCCTTTACGGTAGATGATATTTTGATCAAGCCGACCTGGGAGGACGTGCCAGAGGAGCATCGGGATAAACTTTTGATACAGATCGATCCGGGGACCGCGTTTGGTACAGGGATGCATGAGACTACCCAACTTTGCATCCGGCAGCTGCGAAAATACATGAATGACAGCTCCGTAGTGCTGGATGTGGGAACCGGCAGCGGAATTTTGGGGATTGCGGCTTTAAAGCTTGGCGCGAGGTCAGTGTTTGGCACAGATCTGGATGAGAATGCCATTCATGCGGTAGCAGAGAACCTGGAGGCAAACGGAATTGCGAAAGAAACCTTTCCGGTAGTTCAGGGTAATATTATTGATGATAAAAGGATCCAGCTGATGGCAGGGGAAGAGTGCTACGATATTGCGGTGGCGAATATTCTGGCACCGGTAATCATCCTGCTACAGGGAGAGATCTGCCGCCATTTGAAGAGGGGCGGCCTTTTCATCACCTCTGGAATCATCAATACCAAGGAAGCGGATGTGCGTGAGGCGATGGAGGCTAACGAGGAGCTGGAGATTCTGGAAACTACTTATCAGGGAGACTGGGTATCCATCACAGCGCGGCGGAGATAGAGAAGGAGCGAGGACGTGTATCATTTTTTTGTGACGCCGGATCAGGTAAGGGACGGGTGCTGCTTTATCACGGGCCAGGATGTGAAGCATATCCGGAATGTACTGCGGATGAAGCCGGGAGAACAGATTGGGATTCGGGACGGGATTTCTCACAATTATATTTGCAGTATTACAGAGATAGGGACAGAAGAGATTTGCGCCCGGATTCTGTCCGAGGAGGAAGAAGGCAGTGAGCTGCCGGCCCGGATTTATCTGTTTCAGGGATTGCCTAAGGGCGATAAGATGGATTGGATCATCCAGAAGACGGTTGAGCTGGGAGTATACCAGATCATCCCGGTTGCCACACGGCGGGCAGTGGTGAAGCTGGATGCTAAAAAGGCAGAAGCTAAGGTGAAACGATGGAATGCTGTGGCTGAGAGTGCCGCCAAACAGTCCGGGCGGATGGTGATCCCAAAGGTGAGCGGGGTGATGGGCTTTTCCGAGGCTTGCGCCATGGCAGGACAGCTGGATTGCGGCCTGATTCCTTATGAGCTGGCCCGGGATATGGCCAAGACGAGGGAAATCATAAGCCGGCTCCGGCCTGGTATGCAGGTGGGGATTTTCATCGGGCCGGAAGGGGGCTTCGATGTGGAAGAAGTGGCAGAAGCTAAGGCGGCAGGGATGTGCCCGGTTACTCTGGGGCGGAGAATACTGCGGACAGAGACGGCAGGCATGACGGCTTTGTCTGTTTTGATGTTTCATCTGGAGCCATGAAGCCGCCCGGCTTTTTGACAAAAGCCTCCGTATCGCAGCTATGACGAGGGGAGCAGGAGAAAAAGGAAGAGAGATGGAAGCATATTTTGACAATTCCGCGACTACGCGGGTTTTGGACAGCGTAAAAGATATCGTGGTAAAGACAATGACAGAGGACTATGCTAATCCGGCGGCCAAGCACCGGCGCGGCATGGAAGCAGAACAGTATATCCGTACGGCCAGGGCAGAGATTGCAGGGACGTTGAAGGTCTCGGAAAAGGAAATTTTATTTACCTCCGGAGGCTCGGAATCCAATAATCTGGCATTGATAGGCGGAGCGCTGGCCAATCAGAGGGCAGGAAAACATATTATCAGTACCGGGATCGAGCACCCTTCGGTTTACCGGCCGCTGGAATATCTGGCAGGGCTGGGATTTGAGATTACCTTTTTGCCGGTGGATCGGAACGGCCATATTTCCCTGGAGGAGCTTTCCGAAAATCTTCGTGAGGATACCATACTGGTTTCGGTGATGTATGTGAATAATGAAGTGGGGGCTGTGGAACCGGTGGAGGAGATTTTCCGGATAATCCGCAAGAAAAATCCCCGGACTCTTTTTCATGTAGATGCCATTCAGGCATATGGGAAATATGTCATCCGCCCCAGAAAGCAGGGCATCGATCTGTTGTCGGTCAGCGGCCATAAAATACATGGCCCGAAAGGAGTCGGCTTTTTGTATATTCGTGATGGCGTGAAGCTAAAGCCGATGATATACGGAGGTGGACAGCAGAATGATATGCGCTCTGGTACGGAGAATGTCCCGGGAGTTGCGGGCCTTGGGGTGGCTGCGAGGGAAATGTACCGGGATCACGAGGCCAAAATAGCCTGTCTGACGGGCCTTAAGGATTATATGATAGATCGTGTATCTGAGCTGGAAGGAGTAACGGTCAACAGTAAAAAAGGAGAAGGCAGTGCGCCTCAGATCGTCAGCGTCAGCTTTGAGGGAGTGCGCAGCGAGGTGCTCCTTCATGCCCTGGAGGAAAGAGGGATTTACGTATCTTCCGGTTCTGCCTGTTCGGCCCATCATCCGGGAATCAGCGGAACGTTAAAGGGGATCGGGGTGGCACAGAAGCTGCTGGACGCCACGATCCGTTTCAGCTTTGGGATATTTAATACAAAGGAAGAAATTGATTACTGCATGGATGTGCTGAATGAACTGCTGCCTGTTTTAAGAAAGTACCGGCGGAGCTGACAGAAGGACGGAGGATAGAAGGATGGTATATCAATCATTTTTAATTAAATATGCAGAGATTGGCACCAAAGGGAAAAACCGGTATTTATTCGAGGATGCCCTGATCCATCAGATAAAAAATGCCTTAAAAAAAGTGGAAGGAAAGTTTTTGGCTTCCAAGGAATCCGGACGCATCTATGTGCAGGCACAAAGCGCATATGATTATGATGAAGTGATTGAGGCGCTGCAGAGTGTGTTTGGGATAGCCTGGATCTGCCCGATGCTGCAGGTGGAGGATAAGGATTTTGAACATCTGAAAAAAATTGTGGCAGAATATGTGGATGAGGTATATCCGGATAAAAATTTTACCTTTAAGGTGGACAGCCGGCGGGCAGACAAGCAATATCCGATCCATTCAGAACAGATGAACTGCGATTTGGGTGAGATGATTTTAGAGAAATTCCCGCAGACCCGGGTAGACGTCCATAATCCCCAGGTGCTGCTGCGGGTGGAGATCCGCAAAGTAGTCAATATCTATTCCCTGATGATTCCAGGACCCGGGGGCATGCCGGTAGGGACGAATGGCAAAGCAATGCTGTTGCTGTCAGGCGGAATCGACAGTCCGGTGGCCGGATATATGATTGCGAAGCGCGGGGTGAAGATTGATGCCGTATATTTCCATGCGCCGCCTTATACCAGTGAACGGGCAAAGCAGAAGGTGATCGATCTGGCAAAGCTGGTAGCCCGCTATTCTGGGCCGATTCCACTCCATATCGTGAATTTCACAGACATTCAGTTGTATATTTATGAAAAATGTCCCCATGAGGAACTGACAATCATTATGCGCCGGTACATGATGCGGATAGCGGAGCAAATCGCCCGCAAGACGGATGGTCTGGCTCTGATAACCGGAGAGAGCATCGGGCAGGTAGCATCGCAGACGGTGCAGTCCTTAGCTTCTACCAATGAAGTATGCAGCATGCCGGTGTTCCGGCCGCTGATTGGTTTTGATAAGCAGGAGATTGTGGATATTTCTCAGAAGATCGGGACCTTTGAGACGTCTATACAGCCTTATGAGGATTGCTGTACTATCTTTGTGGCGAAGCATCCGGTTATCAAGCCGAATCTGGAGCGGATCCGGAAGTCAGAGGGGAATTTGTCGGAAAAGATAGACGAAATGATGCAGACGGCGATTGAAACGGCGGAGATGGTGTGGTGTGATTAAGGGATCCATGTCCATGGATTCCGTTGTTTTGAGAGGTACGCCCTGGAGAAAGGTGCGGGAGGACGGGGCAGGCAGCCGGATTTTTTTCGTTTCGGGATTAATAAGCCCTCCGCTATTTCTATGTCCTATATTCGTGAACAGAAGGATATAGAAATAGCGGAGGGTTAAAGTAAATCCTTTTTATTTATGGTGGCGCCGGGAAAGCGGCAGGGGATTTACTGGATGATGTAGGGGGACAGGGTGTCTAAAATTTCTTCGACTCCGGACTCGGCATGGATGTTTAAGTCGATCGGCTTTGACAAATCCAGGCTGAAGATGCCCATGATAGACTTGGCATCAATGACATACCGGCCGGATACCAGGTCAAAATCTACATCATATTTGGTCAGGTCATTAACAAAAGATTTTACTTTATCAATAGAATTTAAAGAAATACGAACTGTTTTCATGTACGAAACCTCCTTAATGGTCGTTCTCTTTTTATGTTGTTGACATTGGGATACCTGATTCCCTCTGCCTTATAACAATACTACCCAGATATGGCAGAAAAGTCAATAGGAAGTTGAGAAAATGATCGGGAGGATACCGGCAAAAATGAGGGAGATATCTTATGAAAAAAGCAGCGTTGCATAATCTGGGCTGTAAAGTGAATGCCTATGAAAGCGAGGCCATGGGGCAGCTTTTGAGGCAGGCGGGGTATGAGATTGTTCCCTTTCGGGAACGGGCTGATGTCTATATCGTCAACACCTGTTCTGTGACAAATATTGCGGACCGGAAGTCCCGGCAAATGCTGCATCGGGCCAAAAAACAGAATCCGTCTGCCGTGGTGGTGGCTGCCGGATGTTATGTGCAGTCGGCCGCCGAAGAGCTGAAAAAGGATTTGGCAGTAGATATCATTATCGGGAATAACAAAAAACAGGAGTTGATTTCGATTCTGGAAGAATATTTCCGGCAGAATTCCGGGAAAACGGAGAAAAGAGTATGGTCAGAGCATCTGATAAAGATCGATAGTACAAAAGAATATGAAGCCTTGCACATCGACGGCACGGCGGATCATACGCGGGCATTTATCAAGGTTCAGGATGGCTGCAATCAGTTTTGCAGTTACTGTATTATTCCCTATACCCGTGGCCGTGTGCGCAGCCGTGCCCCCCGGGAGGCAGAGCAGGAAGCCGCCTCTTTAGCCGCTGCCGGATACCGTGAAATTGTCCTTACCGGGATCCATTTAAGCTCCTATGGCATGGATTTTCCGGAATCCCAAAAGGAAAATCTCTTGGGGCTGATCCGGCGGCTGCATCAGATAGAAGGGATTTCCCGCATCCGGCTGGGTTCTCTGGAGCCCAGAATTATTACAGAGGCTTTTGTGTCAGCGCTGGCAGGGCTGCCTAAGCTTTGTCCTCATTTTCATCTGTCTTTGCAGAGCGGCTGTGACGAGACACTGAAACGGATGAACCGTCATTATACCACCAAAGAATATGCGCAGTGCTGCAGCCTTCTGCGAAGCGCTTTTGACAATCCGGCAATCACTACGGATGTGATCGTCGGGTTCCCGGGAGAGAACGAAGGGGAATTTGCCAGGACAAAGGATTTTTTACGCCAGATGGGATTTTATGAGATGCATATATTTAAATATTCCCCGCGTTCCGGGACCCGTGCCGCCCGGATGCCGGGGCAGATTCCGGAATCGCTTAAAGCAAGGCGCAGCGAAGAGCTGCTCTCGCTGGAAAAAGCCATGTCCAGGAAATACCGTCAAAGCTTCCTCCATATCCCACAAGAGGTTTTGCTGGAGGAAGAAACGCAAATCAACGGCATTTCCTATTTTATCGGCCATACCCGGGAATATGTAAAGATAGCGGTTCCCGGCCGGAACCATCAGCCGAATACTTTGGTGGAGGTGATACCTCAAAAGCTGTTGACGGATGAAATTTTGGCGTAGCGTGTAAAGAACAGGGTCAAAAACATTTCCTTTCTATATCTTAAGAAATATTTCCCTTGCCGAATCCATCAAAGTGGTATAGAATAGAGGAGAATAGTTAAAGGACGTGAAAAACATGGGCGAAATTCATAATACACAGTTTTTTCAGGCAGTACAGGAGAATAAAATGGATGTCAGCCAGGTTTTGGAGCAGGTATATGATGCTCTGACAGAGAAAGGATATAATCCGGTGAATCAGATCGTGGGATACCTTATATCCGGAGATCCAACCTACATTACCAGTCACAAAAGCGCTCGCAGCCTGATTATGAAAGTCGAGCGGGATGAGATCATTGAGGAGCTGATGTCGGTTTATATTGATGCAAGATTATCGTGATAAGGATACGTTTTTGGCTTTTGTCCACCAGAAGATAAAAAGGCTGTCATCCCGAAGGATTTGCCGGGCTGGCAGTCTTTTCGGGCGCGGGAAAGGAACAATTGGTCTATGAGGATGCTGGGACTTGATTACGGCTCCCGGACGGTGGGGGTGGCGGTCAGCGATTCTCTGGGGATTACTGCTCATGGAGTGGAGACGATTACCCGCAAGGAAGAGAACAAGCTGCGCCGGACGCTGGCGAGGATTGAGCAGTTAATCCAGGAATATCAGATTGAAATGATTGTTTTGGGTTATCCTAAGAATATGGATGATTCTATTGGTGATCGTGCAAAAAAGACAGAAGAATTTCGGGACATGCTGGTACGAAGGACAGGCATTCCCGTGACATTATGGGATGAACGTCTGACAACTATGGAGGCGAATGAGATTTTGAGGGAAAGCGGGGTCCGAAAAGAGAACCGCAAGAGTGTGATCGACAAGATAGCTGCGGTATTGATTCTCCGATCCTATATGGACTTCGCAAAGGAGAAGAAAACGTGATGCAAGAAGAGAAAATAACACTGCAGACAGATGATGGAGAGGCAGTGGATTTTTACGTGCTGGAAGAAACCCGGATCAACGGGATGAATTACCTGATGGTGACGGATTCGGAGGACGAAGAGGATGGCGAGTGTTATGTACTGAAGGATGTCTCCGGCTCCCAGGACAGCGAGGCCGTCTATGAATTTGTGGAAAATGATGATGAGCTGGACTATCTGTATCGGATTTTCAGCGAGTTGTTGGAAGATGTGGATGTAGAACTTCGAAAGTAGAGTCAGAACCGGGAAAGCAGAAAATATGGAGAAGGAATGTTTTAAACAAATATTACGGGAGCGCGGGCTGAAGGTTACCAACCAGCGCTTGTTAGTATTGGAAATCATTGCGGAGCGTCCGGGAGAGCATCTGACAGCGGAAGAGATCTATGAGCTGGCCAAAGAAAAATGTCCGGAGATTGGGCTGGCGACGATCTACCGCACCGCGCAGGTGTTAGTCGAGCTGGATGTCATCGATAAAGTGAGCTTTGACGATGGATTTGTACGTTATGAACTGGGAGATGGAGGAAAAGAGAACCGCCATCATCACCATCATGCCATATGTCAGAAATGCGGCAAAGTGATTTCTTTTGAGGGGGATTTGCTGGAAACGTTGGAGCAGGCCCTCTATGATTCCCTGGGATTTGTGGTAATGGACCATGAGGTCAAGCTGACGGGTTATTGTCGGGAATGTGCAAAAAGTAAGTGAAGAAAACGGAGGAATTCAATTGAGAGCAGAAAATCAAAAGGATGGGAAGAATCATAATCAAAACGGCAGAAATCAAAAGAACGGAAAAAACCCAAATCCGAGAGAACAGAAGGAGAGCCGGGAATCCACCGGTTCCATGGAACTTAGAGAGATAAAGAATAACAGAAACCAGACAGAAAAGAAAAAGGGAGAATTCCAGCAGAAAAACAATGTTCAGCCAAAGGTGAAGATTATCCCCCTAGGCGGTTTGGAACAGATCGGAATGAATATCACCGCTTTTGAATATGAAGACAGCATTATGGTAGTGGACTGTGGCTTGTCGTTTCCCTCTGATGATATGCTGGGTATTGACTTGGTTATTCCGGATGTGACCTATCTGGAACAGAATTTAGACAAGGTGAAAGGATTTGTGATTACTCATGGGCACGAGGATCATATTGGCGCGTTGCCCTATATTTTACAGAAAATAAATGTGCCGGTTTATGGCACAAAGCTTACGATCGGCCTGATTGAAAATAAGCTGAAAGAGCATAATTTGATGAAATCTACTAAGAGGAAAGTGGTCCGTCACGGACAGTCGATCAATCTGGGCTGTTTTCGGGTGGAGTTCATCAAGACAAATCACAGTATTGCTGATGCGGCGGCGCTGGCTATTTTCACTCCGGCTGGTGTTATTGTCCATACCGGCGATTTCAAAATTGATTATACCCCGGTTTTCGGGGATGCGGCGGATCTGCAGCGGTTTGCCGAGCTGGGGCGCAAGGGAGTGCTGGCGTTGATGAGTGATTCCACCAATGCCGTCCGTGCCGGCTTTACGGCTTCGGAGCGCACGGTGGGCAAAACCTTTGACGGGATTTTTGCGGAGCACAAAGGAAACCGGATCATTGTAGCTACCTTTGCTTCCAACGTAGACCGGGTTCAGCAGATTATTAATTCGGCGTATAAGTATGGCCGGAAAGTAGTGGTAGAGGGCCGCAGTATGGTCAATGTTATCGGTACGGCCAGTGAACTGGGCTATATCAACATACCGGACGGCACTCTGATTGATATTGAGCAGCTGAAGAACTTTGCGGATGAGCAGACGGTGCTGATCACTACCGGCAGCCAGGGAGAATCTATGGCTGCGCTGTCCCGCATGGCCTCGAACCTGCACCGAAAGGTATCCATCAAGCCGAATGACGTGGTCATCTTCAGCTCGACTCCGATCCCGGGCAATGAAAAGGCGGTCTATAAGGTGATCAATGAGCTGTCACAGAAGGGGGCGGAGGTTATCTTCCAGGACACTCATGTGTCGGGACATGCCTGCCAGGAAGAGATCAAGCTGATGTACGCTTTGCTGCGCCCGAGATTTGCCCTGCCGGTCCATGGTGAGTACCGCCATCTGGTGGAGAACCGGAGGCTGGCCATTTCTATGGGGATACCTAAGGAAAACGTGCTGCTGATGTCTTCCGGAGATGTGGTGGAAATCGGTGCGGATTCCTGCCAGGTGACCGGGCATGTACCTTCCGGCGGCATTCTGGTAGACGGACTGGGTGTGGGCGATGTGGGAAACATCGTGCTGCGTGACCGGCAGAACTTGGCGCAGAATGGTATCATCATTGTGGTATTGACCCTCGAAAAATACAGCAACCAATTGCTTGCTGGCCCGGATATTGTGTCCCGTGGATTTGTGTATGTGCGGGAGTCGGAAGATCTGTTAGATGAGGCCAAGAGGGTGGTGGATGAGGCTGTGATGGATTGTCTGGATCGCCATCTGACTGATTGGGGTAAAATTAAAAACATTATTCGGGACAGCTTAAGTGATTTTTTGTGGAAACGAATGAAACGGAATCCGATGATTTTGCCGATTATTATGGAAGTGGAGTAAAGGCGGTGGTTTTGCTATGAGCCAGATGACAAAGGAGATCAATGCGATAACCGGAACGATTATCGGGGTATCGGGAAAACTGATTGTATATGCTTTGGTAATTCTTTTACTGGTAGAAGGAATGACGCGGGGATACGCGTTTGGCCATGAAGTGTTCTATGCAACGGCCATGGATCCGGAGCCGGGGATTCCTTATGCATTGACGATTCCGGAGGGGCAGGATGCGGCGGAAATCGCTAAAATGTTAAAGGATGTGGGATTGATCCGCAACGAATATGCTCTGCGGATCCAAATGTGGTTTTATGATTATGAAGCGTATCCGGGGACGTATGAGCTGAGTACGGCGATGACCTCGAAAGAAATCCTGCAAATTCTCAATGTCAAGCCGGAATCAGAGACGGATGCAAAAGCATCGTCAGAGATGGAAGAGGCATTGGAAAAAGAACCGGAAGCAGAGGATGAGAACGGATTATGACTGAGGAGCGGATTGTCGATTATATCCGTTCTCTGGAACGGGGGCACGGAGAGCTGTGCGATCGGATTGCCAGGGAGGCGCGTGAGAATCAGATACCGATTATCCGCCCGGAGACAGCCGCTTTTTTGAAAACTATGGTGGCGATTGTCCGCCCCCGCCGGATTTTGGAGGTGGGAACGGCAGTGGGATATTCCGCACTTTTGATGGCCCAGGTGATGCCGGAAAACGGGAAAATCACAACAATAGAAAATTATGCTCCCCGGATTGTCCGTGCGCGGGAGCATTTTTGTCAGGCATCCATGGAAGGCCGGATCACTTTGCTGGAGGGAGATGCCGGAACGCTGTTAAAAGAGCTTTCCGGACAGTATGATTTTATTTTTATGGATGCAGCGAAAGGGCAATATCTTCCCTGGCTGCCCCTGCTTTTGGAGCGGATGGAGGAGGGGGCAGTGCTTTTTTCTGACAATGTGTTTCAGGATGGGGATATTTTGGAATCCCGTTTTGCCGTGCGGCGGCGCGACCGGACCATACATGCGCGGATGCGGGAATATCTCTATGAGCTGAAGCATCATGAGCTGCTGGAGACGAGTATCATACCGGTAGGGGACGGAGTGGCGTTGAGCGTAAAACACACAAAGGAGAGTGCGGACAGTCATGAAGGCAGTTGAACTTTTAATTCCGGCAGGCAGCCTGGATATCTTAAAGACAGCGGTTATCTACGGAGCCGACGCCGTATATTTAGGAGGAGAAGCCTTTGGCCTGCGGGCAAAGGCAAAGAATTTTACGGGAGAAGAGATCCGTCAGGGGATTTCTTTTGCCCATGCCCATGGCGTTCGCGTTTATATTACGGCCAATATTCTGGCTCACAATGACGATCTGGCTGCGGCGGAGCAGTATTTTTATGAGCTGAGGGAATATGGCCCGGATGCTCTGATCATCTCGGATCCAGGAATCTTTTCTATTGCCCGGCGGATTGTGCCTGAGATTGACATCCATATCAGTACCCAGGCTAATAATACCAATTACGGAACGTATCAGTTCTGGCATGATTTAGGGGCAAAAAGAGTGGTGTCAGCAAGAGAATTGTCATTAAAGGAGATTCGGGAAATCCGGCAGCACATCCCGGCGGATATGGAGATTGAAAGCTTTGTCCATGGTGCGATGTGTATTTCTTATTCCGGGAGATGCCTGCTCAGCAGCTTTCTGGCCGGGCGGGATGCCAACCGGGGGGCATGCACCCATCCTTGTCGCTGGAGTTATCAGCTGACAGAGGAGACCCGCCCGGGGGAGTATATGCCAGTGTTTGAAAATGAGCGGGGGACATTTATTTTCAATTCCAAGGATCTGTGCATGATTGAACATATTCCGGAGATGATAGAAGCAGGGATTGACAGCTTTAAGGTAGAAGGGCGAATGAAAACGGCTCTTTATGTGGCAGTGGTGACCCGGGCATACCGCAAGGCAATCGATGATTATTGTCAAAACCCGGATTGCTATCGCGTCAACCTTCCCTGGTACCGGGAGGAGATTGATAAATGTACCAACCGTCAGTTTACTACCGGATTTTACTTCGGCAAACCAGATGAGAGTGCTCAGATTTATGGAAGCAGTACTTATCAGAAAAACTTTACTTATCTGGGAACAGTAGAAAAGGTGAGGGAAGACGGGTGGATTCAGATAGAACAGAAGAATAAGTTTGTCAGGGGCGAGAAGATCGAAGTGATGAAGCCGGACGGCAGGAATCTGCCGGTGGAGGTTTTGGGCATTACGGACATAGAAGGAATTGCCATGGAAAGTGCTCCGCATGCCTGTCAGCAGCTTTATGTAAATCTGGGAGCAGAGCTGGATCCTTATGATATTTTGCGCCGGGATGAAAGGCAGGGCGAAAGACAGGAGGGATAAAGATGCTGGCATGGGGCTTAGCTGTGGGATCATTGCTTTGTTTGGTGTATTTCGTGGTGATTATGGTGTATTCCGGTATCGGGACGGCCTATGCCTTTATCTGGATTTTATTTGCCGCAGGACTGGGAGCGACGGCCTTTTGTGTCTGGCATTATCAGCGATATCCCCGAAGGCTGCCGCTGCGGTTGCCGGTGTCTCTGGTGACGATTTGCGGAGCCGGGCTGGTGATCATGCTGGTGCTGCAAATTCTGATTATTGGCAAGGTGCCTCAGGTAGCGGAGTCCGATCTGGAATATTTGATTGTATTGGGGGCTCCGGTGCGGGGAGAAAAGCCCGGGCATACGCTTCGCCTGAGGTTAGATAAGGCGGCGGAATATGGGCTGCAGAATCCGGAGACGATCCTGGTGCTTTCCGGGGGGCGGATAAGTGAAGGGGGCGGCACGGAGGCAGAAGCGATGAAGCAGTATTTGCTGGATAAGGGGTTGCCAGAGGAACGGCTGGTGTTGGAGCAGCGTTCTGTCAGCACAGTAGAAAATATCGCATACAGCCGGATCCTGATCGACGAAATAAAAAAGAAAAGGCAAGAGGAGCACCATCAGGATGAACGGGCATTGCCGGCTTATCTACCGGCGGCTATGGGGCAGAGGGCAGGTAATCGCCATCAGATAGGAATCCTTACCAGCAATTTTCATCTGTATCGTGCGATGCAGATTGCGAAAAAGCAGGGAATGCAGGAGATCAGTGGAATTGCATCAGCGTCCGATCGAATTTTGTTTGTACATTTTTGTTTTCGGGACGGGCTGGCAATATTGAAGGAGCGGCTGGCGGGAAATCTGTAAAATCCGGTTTTTATAAACGGGATGCCGCCTGGGGAAAGAAAGGAGAGACGGACATGAAGCAAAATAGAGCAGATCAGCTTGCACAGATCGAGAAATTGGATGCATATCGGGTGACAGATCACCGGTGGATACAGGAGATGCAGTCAGAGGGGATCGTGCTGGAGCACAAAAAGACAAAAGCAAGATTGTTTTTGCTTTCCAATGAGGATGAAAATAAGGTATTTTGTATCGGTTTTCGCACGCCTCCGGATGATAATACGGGACTGCCGCATATTTTGGAGCATAGCGTTCTTTGTGGCTCGGAGAAATTTCCCTTAAAAGATCCTTTTGTGGAGCTGGTGAAAGGATCCCTGAATACGTTTTTAAATGCCATGACTTATCCGGATAAGACTGTATATCCGGTGGCAAGCTGCAATGATAAGGACTTTCAAAATCTGATGGATGTCTATATGGATGCAGTATTGCATCCGAATATTTATCATGAGGAGAAGATTTTCCGGCAGGAGGGCTGGCATTATGAGCTGGAGGATGCCGGTGCGCCGGTGATTTATAATGGTGTGGTGTATAATGAGATGAAGGGAGCTTACTCAGCGCCAGAAGGGATGCTGGACCGTTATACTCAGAGCGCGCTCTTTCCGGACAACTGTTATGGAAAGGACTCGGGCGGCGATCCGGCGGCGATTCCGGAGCTGACTTATGAGAAGTTTCTGGATTTCCACAGAACGTATTATCATCCCAGCAACAGCTATATCTATCTGTATGGGGATATGGATATGGCAGAGAAGCTGACATGGCTGGATGAGGAATATTTGAGCCATTACGAGGAGCGGCAGGTGGATTCTCAGATCCCCCTGCAAAAAGCCTTTGCCAAACCGGTGGAGCAGGAGATTTTTTATTCCATTACAGAGGAAGAACCAGAGGAGAACAAGACTTATCTGTCTTTGAGCACCGTGGTGGGAACGGATCTGGATCCCATGCTGTATGTGGCGTTTCAGATTCTGGAATATACCCTGCTCGGGGCGCCGGGGGCGCCGCTCAAGCAGGCATTGATCGATGCGGGAATCGGTAAAGATGTGCTCGGAGGCTACGAGAGCGGGATTTTGCAGCCCTATTTTACCGTGATTGCCAAGGATGCAAACCGGGATCAGCGGGGAGAATTCCTGGCAGTTGTGAAGGGTACCTTGCGTAAGCTGGCAGATCAGGGGATCAACCGAAAGAGCCTGTTAGCAGGAATGAACTATTACGAGTTTAAGTATCGGGAGGCGGATTACGGCTCTACACCAAAGGGCTTGATGTGGGGGTTGCAGAGCCTGGACAGCTGGCTGTATGACGGGGATCCGATGATGCACCTGGAATATCAGCATACCTTCGACGAGCTGAAAAAAGCAGTGGAAGAGGGGTATTTTGAAAAGCTGATCCAGGAGTATTTACTGGATAATCCCTTTGAAGCTGTGGTGATTTTGAGCCCTGAGCGCAATTTGACTGCCAGGCAGGAGGAAAAGGTTGCCGGAAAGCTTACTGCCTATAAGGAATCCCTGAATGAGGAACAGATCCAGGATCTGGTAAACGCCACTGAAGAGCTGGAGCGTTATCAGGATACTCCGTCGTCTCCAGAGGATCTGGCCAAAATTCCGCTGCTGAAGCGGGAGGATATCGGAAAAGAGGCGGAAAAGCTTAACTGGACGGAAAAGCAGGAAGACGGCATTCGGGTACTGCATCACAATTTCTTTACCTCCGGTATCGGTTATCTGAAGGTGTTGTTCCGGACCGATGCCGTGCCTCAGGAGGATCTCTGCTATGTAGGGCTTTTGAAATCAGTGCTGGGCGGTGTGGATACGGAGCATTACAGCTATTCCGATCTGACCAGTGAGATTCATTTAAACAGCGGCGGCGTCGATATATCCGTGGCTTCCTATGCAAATCTAAAGGAGCCGGAGCATTTTACGGGAGCTCTGGTGGCAGGAGTACGGGTTTTATACGATCGGCTGGATTTTGGGTTTACGATTCTGGAAGAGATTCTCTGCCGCTCGGTTTTCCGGGATGAGAAGCGGCTGGCAGAAGTGTTGGAGGAGACGCGTTCGCGGGCGAAGATGAAGCTGGAGAATGCCGGCCACAGTACGGCGGTATCCCGGGCTACCTCTTACTTCTCGCCAACAGCATATTTTAATGAGATGGTGGGCGGGACAACATATTTCCAGTTTCTTGAGCAGATATGCCGCAATTTTGAGGCAGAGAAGGAGCAGGTGATTGCCAAGCTGGAGGAGGTCAGCAAAAGGCTGTTTACCCGTGATAATATACTAATCAGCTATACCGCAGATGAGGAGGGATACCAGAGGCTTCCTCAGGCATTGAAAAAGCTGACTGGCAGCCTGCCCGCCGGCAGGGGAAAGCGTTATCCCTTCCGGCATCCGGTGGAGAACCGGAATGAAGGGCTGAAAACCTCCTCGCAGGTCAATTATGTGGCGCGGTGCGGGGATTTCCGCCAAAAGGGTTATGAATATACCGGCGCATTAAAGATCCTGCAGGTGATATTAAGCTATGACTATCTGTGGCTGAATATCCGGGTAAAGGGCGGCGCTTACGGATGTATGAGCGGATTCGGACGTTCCGGGGAAGGGTATTTGGTCTCCTATCGGGATCCGAATCTGAAAGAGACGAATCAGGTATATGAGGGCATTGTGAAATATCTGGAGGAATTTGATCCGGGCGAGCGGGATATGACCAAATTCGTGATCGGTACGATCAGCAATCTGGATACGCCCCTGCCCCCTTCGGTGAAGGGCAGCCGTGCCCTGTCGGCTTATCTCTCGGGAGTGACAGAGGAAATGCTGCAGGAAGAACGCGATCAGGTGCTGCAGGCGGTGAAAGAAGATATCCGGGCGTTGGCAAAGCCGATCCGGGCGATTCTTGATACTGGAAGCTTCTGCGTGGTGGGAAATGAAGATAAGATTGAGGCCAACCGGGAAGCGTTTAAAGAGGTGCGTAATCTTTCCGGAAAGGCAAGATAAAAAAGAACAGAAAGAAGGCATGAGGAAGGTATAGATGGAACCAAAGAAAGAGCAGAAAAAATCCGGCTTTGTGTCCCTGATTGGCCGTCCCAATGTAGGGAAGTCCACATTGATGAACCATCTGATCGGCCAGAAGATCGCCATCACTTCGGCAAAGCCCCAGACGACCCGCAACCGGATCCAGACGGTGTATACGGACGGACGGGGGCAGATCGTATTTCTGGACACTCCGGGGATCCATAAGGCGAAGAACCGGCTGGGAGAGTATATGGTCAATGTAGCGGAGCATACCCTGGCGGAGGTGGATGTAATCCTGTGGCTGGTAGAGCCGTCCACCTTCATCGGGGCCGGGGAACGGCATATTGCAGAGCAGTTGAATCGGGTAAAGCAGCCGGTGATTCTGGTGATCAATAAGATTGATACATTAAAGGATCCGCAGGAGGTTCTGACCTTTATCGAGGCATACAAAGATATCTGCCCCTTTGCCGAGATTGTCCCTGTGTCAGCGTTGAAAAAAAAGAATACGGATGTCCTGACAGAAATGATCTTTAAATATCTGCCCTATGGCCCGCAGTTTTATGATGAGGATACCGTGACAGACCAGCCCATGCGTCAGATTGTGGCGGAGCTGATACGGGAGAAGGCGCTGCGGCTTTTAGAGGAGGAGATCCCCCATGGGATCGCGGTGACGATTGAGAAAATGTCAGAGCGCAAAAACGGTATCATGGATATCGAAGCTACCATCGTCTGTGAGCGGGATTCCCACAAGGGGATCATCATCGGCAAGGGCGGCAGCATGCTGAAGAGGATCGGCTCCGGCGCCCGGCGGGAAATCGAAGATATGATAGAGACAAAGGTGAATCTCCAGCTCTGGGTGAAGGTGCGCAAGGAGTGGCGGGATAACGAGCTGCTGATGAAGAATTATGGATATCGGGGAGATGTGTGAGAATCAATGTCGTTTCGTTGATTTTTTCAGAGGGTACGCCAGGGAAAAAGCAGCGGGAAGGGACGGGAAATGGTCTGCGGATTTTTCCGGTTTCGGGATCAAGAAGTCCTAAAATCCCTGATTTTTGCGAAAAGCGAAACGAAAATCCCCAAACTCGCTTCGCTCAGACAGAGTGGATTTTCGTTTCAAGGCAAAACTCAGAGATTTAAGGACTTCTAAATCCCTGCAAAGTCAAAAGCGGCAGACCATTTCCCG
>CAJUPI010000030.1 GCA_910588125.1 uncultured Lachnospiraceae bacterium | reverse complement strand
TTATGATGGACAAGAGGGTTATGAAATTCGGTTGCTCAACGAAAAGACAGTCGAGACGGTAGTTTTATTAACCCAAAAAACTCCTAATGCAGTAGAAGAATTAAAACATCCGAGGAAGCATCCGCCGAAAGAGAAGGTAGAAGCGTATCGGGAGATGTGGGAAGATAAGGAGGAATGCTTAGAAAATGATTTGTAGATTAAGCAGAGGATAAGTGTTTTAAGAGATATTTTGCAGGGGCTTATGATGTGAGAATAGGAGAATGTGTATGGCGAAAATTTTGAAAATGAGTTTATTTCATTAACGGATATTGCAAAATATAGAAATGAAGATGCCCCAAGATTTGTGATTCAAAACTGGATGCGCAATCGTAACACGATAGAATTTTTGGGCGTTTGGGAAGAATTGCATAATCCAGATTTTAACCCCTTCGAATTCGAGGGGTTTAGAAAACAGGCAGGAGCGAATGCATTTATAATGCCACCTAAGAAATGGATATCCTGGCATATCTGACAGGATATCTAAGAGAATCATCACTGCTATCAAAAAACATAAAGAAAAGCTGATCTTTGACATGGGCGATAAAAAGGAAAAACGTCATGGGGGGATTGATTATGTTTACAAAAGAAATAATGGAAAGGTTCACAGAACTTGATTTTTTAGTTTATGATTGTATTGTAAAAAACAAAAAACAGTTTAATAAAATTACAATCAAGGAATTAGCTGCTATGGCCCATGTTTCGACGGCAACGATTCTGCGCTTCTGCAAGAAATGCGATGCTAAGGGGTATAGTGAATTTAAGATTAAATATAAAGAATATCTTGAGGGAAAGCAGGAAGTACTGAAAGACGATAAAGAAACCGAACTGCAAAGCTTCATTACCAGAATCCGTTCCCAGGATTTCCAGGAAAGCCTTAACAAAGCACATGCGTATCTTATTAAATCAAAGTGTATTATATTTATCGGTATAGGCACCTCTGGAATACTGGGGAAATATGGCGCACGGTATTTTTCTAATGTGGGGTATTTCAGCTTGTTTATTGATGATCCATGGTTGCCGATTCTTCAGAACCCGTCCGAAGGTACGGTTATGATCGTTTTGTCGGAGTCCGGGATGACCAGGCAGACCCTTTATATCGCATCACATCTTCAGCAGAGAGGATGCCCCCTGATATCTATTACCAATAATTCTAATTCCGTTCTTGCAAAAATGGCAGATTGTAATATCTCCTACTATGTTACAGAAAGGAGTGTTAACGAAAGAAATGTAACAACACAAGTCCCTGTGCTGTATATTATTGAAACTCTGGCAAAAAAACTATATAATCATGAAAACTGACTTTTCGTTAAAACAAAAATTCCGGAAATTATCTGTTAGAAAAGGGAGGTATTCCATGAATGTTTTCTCTTATGAACAGCTTAGGAAAATGAATCCAGGCGAATTCAGAGTTTACAATTTTATAGTATCTCATTTAGATGCTGTGTCGGAAATGAATATCCGGCAGATGGCAGAAAGCGTTGGAGTATCTACAACAACGGTTCTTCGCTTTTGTGAAAAAGCCGGATGTTCCGGTTATACTGAATTGAAATACCGAATTAGACAGGAACTTGATATGCCCAACCGAAACGGAGGATTTGATGTTGAACCGGCGATACAGTATATGAAAACTTCTGCAAAAGATAATATATTTGCAGATAAAATGGCACAGGCCGCAAAAATTTGTGCAGACGCAAGCCAAATCATCCTTTCGGGAAACAGGGAGAGCAAAAATTTGATCCGTTATGGCGCATATTTATTTTCGGGCATTGGCAAAGCCGCGTTTACTGCAGAGGACGGATGGGGAGCCGTCTGTCCGAAAGGAGAAACGAAACAGGCAATCCTTATCCTCTCCTCATGGGGAAGCGGAGAAGATATTATTTCCCTGATCAACAGTTACAAAAGGGCGGGTGTACTCTTGATTAGCGTGACAAATACCGAACATTGCCCGGTTGCACAGATGTCGGATGTGAATTTTTCCTGCTATATGCCAGAAGTTTCCAGAATCTCCAGACACGAACGTAAAGAACTGGTTTCGCAGATTCCTACGGTATACTTGTTGGAAACACTGGCCAATGAGATACGAAAATTCCTCAAATAATAAGTGATTGAAAAACACAGATGGGACTCCTGTCTGTTTTTTTTATGTAACAAATGATATTTTCTTTACTATGTGTCAAAAACACGAAAAGCAATTGAAATACAAGAGTGTTATGATATGATGAATATAACATATGAGCGCTCATGTGGAATCGAATAGACAATTCAAAGGAGATTAGGAGGTATGGAAAAAAGAAAGGTTCCACATGATTTTTTGTGGGGCGGCGCAGTTGCGGCACATCAGCTTGAGGGAGGATATAACAAAGGCGGAAAAGGAGTTTCCATAGCCGATGTAATGACTGCCGGAGCCAATGGAAAAGATCGCAATATCACGAAGGGAATACTGCCAAACTACTATTATCCAAATCATGAGGCGATTGATTTTTACACGAGGTACAAAGAGGATATCCGGTTATTTGCCGAGATGGGTTTTCGGTGCTTCCGGACGTCAATCGCATGGACGAGAATCTTTCCCCATGGCGATGAAGACAAACCAAATGAAGAGGGCCTTCAATTCTATGACGATCTGTTTGATGAATTGCTGAAATACCATATAGAGCCGGTTATCACATTAAGCCATTTTGAAATGCCGTTTTACCTTGTGGAGAAATATGGGGGATGGAGAAACCGAAAACTGATTGGCTTTTTTGTTAAATTTGCCGAAACTGTTATGCGCCGGTATAAGGATAAAGTAAAGTACTGGATGACATTTAACGAAATCAACAATCAGGCAAGTGTTCAAAATCCATGGAGCGGCTGGACAAACTCAGGAATCCTTTATCAAAAAGATGAAGATGTACAGACGGTTCTGCAACAAGCTGTACATTATGAGATGACTGCAAGTGCCATGACTGTAAAGCTTGGCCACGAAATTAATCCAGAATTTCAAATGGGATGTATGCTTGCAATGGTGCCTTTTTATCCCAGAACCTGTTCTCCCCAGGATGAACTTGCGGCTCAAATAGCCATGGAACACCGTTTGTATTACTATGGGGATCTCCATGTTTTTGGAGAGTATCCCGCCTATATGGAAGCATTCCGTAAAGAACATGGAATTTGCCTGGATATAACAGACCATGATCGAAGATGCCTGAAAGAAGGACGTGTGGATTATATCGGTATCAGCTATTATATGAGCAGTACCATTAGTAGCGTAAAAACTGAGGACAGTATTCAGGTAGCAGACGGAATTTACGTGGCAAACAACCCCTATGTGGTAAAAAATGACTGGGGATGGCAAATCGATCCTCAGGGACTTCGTTATTCACTGAATCTGCTCCATCAAAGGTATCACAAACCGATATTTATTGTGGAAAACGGTTTAGGAGCTTATGATAAATTGGAAAACGGAGCCGTTCATGACAGCTATCGGACAGACTATTTAAGAAAACACATCCTGGAAATGAAAAAAGCAATGTTTTTGGATGGGGTTCCAGTTATGGGCTATACACCTTGGGGATGTATTGATCTGGTAAGTGCAGGTAGTGGCGAGATGGAAAAACGTTATGGTTTTATTTATGTGGATAAGGATAATCGTGGAAACGGAACTTTGGAGAGGAAGAAAAAGGATTCTTTTGCGTGGTATAAGAGTGTAATTGAGAGCAATGGGGAGATCTTATAAACGAAAGTGTGCCATGCAAAACAAACTTACAGGCACACACCAGGAAGGAGGATGTAATACATGCTAAAAATCAGATTATTTTGTGCAAATGGAATGTCAACTAGCCTGCTTGTAAAAAAGATGGAAGAAGCAGCAAAAGAAAAAGAAAAGGAAGTGGATATCAAAGCCTATCCAATTCTTGATATGGAAAGGCTGATCGGGGAGGCTGATGTCGCCCTTTTGGGGCCGCAAGTGGGATATCAGCTTTCCAAAGCAAAAGAAATATGCGATGCAAAAGGCGTTCCTGTTGACGTTATTCCCATGGCCGATTACGGGATGTGCAATGGGATGAGCGTGCTGCGGTTTGCTTTTAAGCTGGCGGCAGGGAAATAAGCAAATATACGAGTGTCAGAAAGGAAATGAGAGATGAAACAATTAATGAATGATAAAATAATCCCCAGGATTATGGCGTTTGTTAATACGAAAGGGATACAGGCAATTAAGGATGGTATGGTCTATTCTATGCCGCTTCTGATCGTAGGCTCAGTATTCCTGATCATTACGAACTTCCCGATTCCGGCAGTTGTAAACATGCTTGAACAAACAGGCATCAAAGCCGTGCTGGAACAGGCAAATGGTGCAACATTTAATATCAGTGCGATGATAGCGGTTCTTGGCATCGCCTATAACTATATCAAATTAGAGGGACAGGAACCATTAAGTGGGGCAATTGTTGCTCTTGGCGTCTTTATTATGATGACACCCGCATCAATTGTGACAGAAAGCGGAGATGTAGTGGGGGGTATTATCGATAAAAGCTGGACAGCCGGAAAAGGCATGGTCGGTGCAATTATTGTAGGATTGATTGTAGCTTATGTCTATTGCTGGTTTCTAAAAAGGAACATTAAAATTAAGATGCCGGCAGGTGTTCCTGATGGTGTATCCAACGCGTTTTCGGCGCTGGTTCCCGGGGCCGTTATTGTAACCGGGGCAACAGCTGTTCATGGAATCTTTTCCATGGGATTTCATATGACGGCTATGGAGGGGATTTACAATGTTATTCAGACGCCGCTCCAAAGCATGACGGATTCTATCGGCGGAGCAGTCCTGATGTGCTTTTTGACTCCGTTTTTATGGTTTTTCGGCGTACATGGTTCAACGATTGTCGGCGGCATTATGACCGGTATTCTTCAGGCCAACGGCCTGGAAAACCAGGCTTTGATTGATAAGGGGATCGAGTTGACGGTAAAAAACGGAGGCCACATTGTAACCATGCAGTTTTTGGATCAGTTTATCAATACAACTGGTGCGGGAATTACCATTGGGCTTGTTATTTATATGTTTTTCCTTGCAAAATCAAAGCAGTTAAAAACATTGGGAAGGCTGGAGTTGGTGCCGGCATTGTTTAATATTAACGAACCGATTTTGTTTGGTATCCCGATTGTGATGAATCCTATGCTGGCTTTCCCGTTTATTGCCATGCCGGTAGTTGCCTGTGTATTGCAGTACATAGCGCTTTATACTGGGCTTTGTCCGCTCTATGGTGCTGTTCAGGTCCCCTGGACTTGCCCGCCGATTATCTCCGGGTTTTTAATCGGAGGCTGGCGGACAGCACTTTTACAGATTATTATCCTCAGTTTATCTTTTCTAATTTACCTTCCTTTTGTACGAAGAGTTGATAAGATGAACCTGATTGAAGAAGCAAAAAAAGAAAAAGAAGAACAAGACGATGAATGGTAAAAGGAGGACAAAATGACTGAGCAATTTGAAACAGCATGTTTTGGAATTATCACTTATGTGGGAACTGCAAGATCGTGTTTTATCAATGCCGTACAGTGTGCAAAAAAAGGGGATTTTGAAGGGGCGGAGGAACAGATTATGCAGGGGGATGCGGCTTATACCCAGGGCCATCACATTCATGCAGATCTTTTGACATTGGATGCAAAGGGAGAGCTAGAAGAAGCAGGCCTTATCTTGATGCACGCGGAAGACCAGCTCATGAGTGCCGAAACATTCCGGGTTTTGGCAGAGGAGTTCATTGATGTCTATAAAAAAATAATGAAGTAGCGCAAAAGAAAACTACAGATGAGGGCGTTACAAAATAAACCGTCCGCCATTTCTTTATCTTGTGTTTGGATAGTTCACGTATACACAGTCTGCTCTTAACGGACATAGTCCGCCAATATCAGACTATATGTTCGTGAACAGCCGGACATGAGATAAGAGAAATGGCGGGCGTTTTAGTGAGCGGGAAAATCGGATAGGTATTATAAGTTGCTTTTCATATATATCAATGGTAAAATAGACGAAAGTTATTTTTCATTAAATAGCATGAGGAGAAACAACAGAGCGCAACAGGGCTTTTAATTTTAGTTGAGCTAACGATATAACGGCATACAGGTATGGAGAAAGATTATAATGGATAACAGCTTACATAGTTTGGAGCTTATGAGCAAGGAAGAATTATTAGAGTTTGCCAAAAAGATGCTTAATGGCGGAATTACGTTATCTTTTAATGGAAAGAGAACCGCGCAGGTGATAGAAAGAAAAGTAATGCCAAGAGTGATTAAGGTAAACAAAGAGTTGTCTTTTGCAACAGAAAAATCAAAGGGAAAGAATGTACTGATTGACGGCGAGAATTTGCAGGCCATGGTTACTTTATATAAATACAAGGGGCAGATAGATTTGATTGTTACCGATCCGCCTTATAATACCGGCAAAGATTTCAGATATAACGATAAGTGGGATACCGATCCCAATGATCCGGAGCTGGGGGAGTTGGTTACAGTAGAAGATGGCTCGAGGCATACGAAATGGATGAAGTTCATGCTTCCAAGAATTCAGATGATGCGAGCTATGTTAAAATCCAATGGA
Organism: uncultured Lachnospiraceae bacterium; assembly: GCA_910588125.1. Taxonomy (GTDB): domain Bacteria; phylum Bacillota; class Clostridia; order Lachnospirales; family Lachnospiraceae; genus Brotaphodocola. The sequence continues at coordinate 28,722 of CAJUPI010000030.1, read as the reverse complement.
GTGCTCGCCATTTGCATTGATGAGAGAGAGCTGTTTCATTTGGGAATGCTGTTAAACGAAGTTTTTGGAGAGGAAAACAGAATCGGTATCATTAACTGGCAGAAATCTTATGCACCAAAGAATGACAGTACACACTTATCCAGCGCAACGGAATATGTCCTTGTGTATTCTAAAAATAAAGAGCAGACCAGGACGGGACTGCTGGGGCGTACGGATCAAATGAATGCGAAGTACAAAAACCCCGACAAAGATCCGCAGGGATTATGGCGTGATGATAATCCGATCGCCCGCACAAAATCGGATAAAGACAGATATGCGATTCAGTCTCCGTTTACCGGAGCGTTGCATTATCCGGGGACTGGTTCATGGCGAAACACTAAAAAAAATATGAAGGCATATTTGGAAGCCTGGGGAACAAAATATATGGAAAAGGATCTGGGGGATGGCAGGCCCAAAGCATTAGTGATGAAAGGGGCGGCGATTCCTGAGATACCAGAGGAACAGAATTTAGATAACAATCCCGTTGTAGATATAGGTGACTTAAAAGATGATATTATTCTCAAAGCGGAAAAGAAGGCTTTAGAGATAAGAGATCAGCAGACGATGCCAGAGCTCTACTTTTTGAGGAGCGGATATGGGAGGCCTGCGGTTAAACGATATTTAAAATATGTTAAGCAGGGGAAAGTGCCATTGACCTTTTGGGCAGATGAAGACTATGATGAATTGTTTGAATTGGATTGCCAGTCATGGACTCATGAGGAGAGCGGGCATAGCCAGACAGGAATAAAAGAATTGGATTATGTATTGGGGAAGGGACATGATTTTCAGACAGTAAAGCCATTAAAGTTAATTGAAAAGATTATTCAATTATGGTGCCCGAGTGAGGGGATCGTGTTAGATCCATTTGCAGGATCCGGAACGACAGGACATGCAGTATTAGAGCTAAATGAATTATCGGGCAGCAGAAGGAATTTTTTGCTGATTGAAAAGGGCGAAGGAACGGATGAATATGCAAAGACATTGACACGAGAAAGGATAAAGCGTGCCATTACGGGAGAACGTGTGAACAAAGACGGAGAAACAGAGATTTTAGAGCCGGCGATATCGAATGGGTTTGAGTATTGGGAATTAGATAAAGAGGTGGACGCCAAGGCGATTCTTGAGATGCAGAGAGAAGAATTGATCGATGTTATTATCACTACTCACTGGGAAGACGACAGAAGAAGAACAACTAGCGCCATCGATAGAATTGAAAAGGATTATAAATATTTAGTTGGGCGCAATATTTTAAATGAAGGGTTTTTCATAATTTGGGACGGGAAAAATTCAGTTGGGGAATTAAACCAACAAACATATATGGAGCTATTGCAGGAGGCTAAAGAGGAAGGAGTCAAGACACCATTTCATGTATATGCCCGATATCAGATTTATCAAACGGCTAAAGTGAAATTTTATCAAATACCCGATAAAATATTGCTGCATTTAGGATTGAATGAAAATAGCGATCGGTATAACAATCAGGGAGACGAGTAATGGAATTAATGAAATTTCAAATACAAGCTTCGGAGATGATAGCGAAAAGATATAGTGAGTATATGAAGGAACCGCTGCCTGCTTTAAAGGGAAGATATGTGCCTTTTTATCAGAATCTCTCAGCAATTACCGGATCCGGAAAAACCCTGATATTAGCGGATACAATCGAACAGATACGCGCGTATTCGAGTACACAGCCAGTAGTATTGTGGCTCTCAAAGGGAAGGGTGATTGTCAGCCAGACAATTGATAATTTTACAACTGGAAAATATGCAGATAATATTCCCGACTATTTGGTAAAACCGTTATTGGACTGTCAGGAAGCAGATTTGCTGGACGATGCACAGGGACTTCTGCTTATAGCAACGGTAGGTAAGATAAATCAAAAGGATAAAGAAGGTGGGGACAGAAGGGTATTTCAGACGGGAATTGATAACGCAAATAGTTCTTTATGGGAAATGCTGAAAATAAGAAAAAACTATCAGGGAATAAAACGCAATCTGATAATTATTTATGATGAAGGGCATAATCTGTCAGATCAGCAAACGAGATTACTGTTAGATCTGGAACCATCCGCTATCATTGCTGCCAGCGCCACCACTAAAGTTCCCAAAGAACTGGAATGGTATATAGCCAGATTAAAAAAGGAAAAAGGTTTGACGGATTCTGATTTAATAACAGCGGTTAGCAATAAACAGGTAGTAAATAGTGGCCTGATTAAGAAATTTATTTCCATAGGCGGATATATGACACCTATGGAAATGGCAATCCATAATTTACTGGAAGATTTGAAGGCATCCGAACAGGCCGTCGCCGATTTGGGCGGTGATTTTTTACCAAAGGCGATATACGTTAGTAATACTAATATGCTGTTGGAAACATCGGCAGTAGACAGTCCCTTAGTTCCATTTGAGGAGAGAGAAGCGAGGCCAATAAAAATATGGAAATATCTGGTGAGTGAAGGGGTGAATCCAAATGAGATTGCCGTCTACTGCAATCTGAAATTTGACAGGCGATTTCCCAAGCCTGTAAATTTTAATTTGTTTAGCGGCGGGGATAACGATTATGAGGAGTTTCTGGCGGGTAATTATCGACATATAATTTTCAATCAGTCATTACAGGAGGGATGGGATGATCCGGCCTGTTATTTTGCATACATTGATAAGGATATGGGATCCAATACGCAGGTTACGCAGGTGATAGGAAGAGTGCTGCGTCAGCCAAATGCGACACATTATGCGGATGATATACTGAACATGGCCAATTTTTATATCAAGACGGATGAAAAGGATGTATTTAGATCTATATTGGAAGATATCAGAAAAACCTTATCCGTTGATATACCAGAGATTACGATATCTTATCATGTAGGAAAAGAAAGAGGGAACAATCGCCCTACTGCGGCACCGCTCGTTGAAGTGGAGGTTCCGGACATTATTATTGATTCCCAAAAAGCCATGCCCGAAATTAAAGATACTTTGGATAAAATGATAGATTACAGTGCTGATTTACAAAATACCGTTGGTTCAGGAAATCAGATACAGGTGATTGCTGAGGTCGGCCGCCATTTGGGGGAAGAAATTTCCTATAAGACAAATCACAGTAATGAAGTGAGAGTCCGCTGGATTTTTAAAAGAGAACTGGGCAAGCTGGCAAAAGATGCCATAACGCTATGCGATATCTCGACTAAAAAATTTGATGCTTTAATCGAATACAACAGCAATGCAGCAAGCTACATAAAAAATGAGGCCAAAAAAATTGCTGACATATATCGAAGAAATTCTGTAATTATGCAAAATCCACTGGACGGGATACCGGTTGGCGAAGTGTTTGTTTCTGATGACAGGAAACATTTCCATAACGCGGTACATCCGTTTTATAGCGATTTCAATAATTTTGAACTGGAGTTTGCCCGGGAATTAGATAGCAGGAAGATATTGTGGATGCGCAATCCGGTAAATGGATTTGTCAGCATACCTTTATTGGATGGAAAGGGAACCGATACCTTTAATCCGGATTTTATTGTGTGGAAGGAAGACGCGATTCTTGCTTTAGATACAAAGGGGAATCATTTGATTGCAGAAGAGAGCCATCGGAAATTGTTTTATATTGAAAAAGCATGTGAAGGAAAAGAGCTGATTGTTAAGCTGATTAGCGAAAAGAGATATAATGGGCGCCAGGAGGTAATAGACACCTCCGGATATACGGTTTGGATGGTTAAGCAAGGATGCGTATCGCCAATTACATGCGCGACTTTGAGGGAAGCTGTCGATATATGCCTTGATGTATAAGAGGAGTAAGAATAAAAGAAAGGAAATAGGAAGATGGATGAGCTTGCCCAATATTTAAGCAGGAAATATCCTCAAAACTTTATCTGTGGCTATCAGGATTACAATATGCTTTTGTGGGGGATGAATAAAGATGACCGTGTAGAGACGCGATGTTTTACTCTAAATATTGGGTTAGAATATAATCCACGAAAGCTTAACAAAAATGATGTAATTAATATATTAAATAAAAAATACAGGGATGATCCATTATTTAAACAGATATTTATTTATGCAAAAAAGATGGCACGTAACAGTGATGTGCCTTTTATTGCAATTGTTTATCCTTCTTTAAGGAAAAAATATAATGATAATTGGGAAGCGTCCATATTAGAATATGATCCGGACAGAGTAGAATTCTACTGCAAGAATATTGCGGAAGATGAGTCACATGTTTTATCGGGTTTGGAAATGAAAAATTATTTATATCGTATCATTGAATGTGATTTTGAAGATGAAGGAACGAGCAAACCAAAGAATAAAAAGCTGGCAGATTATTTTCAGTTTTGGAGCAGGGCTAAGCTGTCATCAAAAATTACTAAACTGGATATTGACGGATTTTTTGTCGATAAGCTCGGAAACGGAATATTGATTGAAATAAAAAGATCATCTAAACCGAAAATCCCCTTTTGGAGGCCATATATCAATGACAAATCCGATTACATGTTGCAGAATGATTTTGCAAAAAGGACAGGGGCATATTTTTGGACGCTACATCATGAAGGAAACGGCGAATGCACCGGCGATACTTTAATATCCTTTTTTTCAATCATAGGAGTTGGTACGGATAGCAAAAGCGAGAAATTTTTGATTTGCGATGATGAGGCTGTACCGATTCCGCTTGAGGGAATCAATAGTTTTAATACAAGGATAAATAAAGTTCTGGATGCTAGTGCAGATTAGTTTTGGTAAAAGAGCGGGATTTCATTCGAAGGATAAATCAGAAAGATAGCTTTACTTTCTTGTAATGTTTATTTATAATGAAAATTAATGAAGAATAAAGCGAATGGAGGTTAGGTTATGTTCTTGACGATTACGGGAAAGTTGGGTAGCGGAAAATCGACCATATGTAAATTACTTGCTGAAAAGCACGGGTTTAAGATTTATTCTACAGGAGAGATTCAGAGGAAAATCGCATTGGAAATGGGAATTAGTACGCTGGAGCTGAATGAGCTGATGAGGAAGGATTCCAAGTATGACGATCTGATTGACAATGAGGTGGTCAGAATCTCACACGAATGTAAAGATGAAAATATTATTTTCGATTCAAGGATGGCATTTCATTTTGTGGAAGACGCCTATGATATTTTTGCAACCATTGATCCGTTGGAAGCGGCAAGAAGGGTAATGAAATCTCCGAGAGGAAACGAAGAGACTTATCAAGACGAAAAAGATGCTGAGTTCAAGCTGCTGGAGCGAAGCAGAATTGAGAATATTCGGTTCAAAGAAATATACAAAATTAATAACTTAGATTATATGAATTATAATCTGATTATTGACACTACGTGGAATACGCCAGAGATATTAGCAGGTATTATTTTTGAAAAAGTAAAAGAAAATGCTCCAGAGAAAGGCCAGATGATGATTTCACCAAAATCATTATATCCTACGATAGAAATTAAAGATATTGACAGGCAGAAGGTTCAGGAGTATATTGACAACCCATCGAAACTGCAAGCGCCTGTTAAAATCATATATGCAGATAATTATCATTATATTATAGAAGGACATCACAGAGTCCTGGCGGCGTTGCTTTCCGGCAAAGATTTTGTGCCGGCACAAATGGTGGAAGAAGAGAAAAGGACAAATCTCAGTACAGAAACGATGGAATCAACCTTAAGAATGGTTAGAAAGAGTATGTTATCGGATTATGAAGCCATGGCAAAATTTAAATATAAAAGCTATCCTTCTAATTCCTGATATATTTTTTCAATATATTATGGCGTGAAAAGAAATACTGGCAGGGCAGGAGATCGTTGTTGGGATGAAAAGGGGAAGTCCTGGATTCCACAAGAATTTTCTGCCCTGTTGTTATTGGTGCTTGCCTAAAAAAGGAGCTTGAAGCGTATATCCATATGTCTACAGAAATATAAGAAAGTATAGGAGCAATATCATTAAGTTTAGCGCTGAGAATACTCAGCCATGGAACAAGGAGCGGGCAGCGGCCGGAAATGGTCTGCCGCTTTTGACTGTGCAGGGATTTAGAAGTCCTTAAATCCCTGAGTTTTGCGTGGAAACGAAAATCCACTCTGTCTGAGCGAAGCGAGTTTGGGGATTTTCGTTTTGCTTTTCGCAAAAATCAGAGATTTTAGGAATTCTTGATCCCGAAACCGGAAAAAGCGGCAGACCATTTCCGGCCGCTGCCCGCTCCTTGTTCCATGGCGTACCCTCTGAAAAAATCAACTAAATGACATTGAGTATAGGAGCCGGTGATAACATCACAGAAGAAGGGGCGGCCCTGTGGTATAATGAAGACATCAAGTTTGGGAGGTGCTGTTATGGATACAAAAATCAGAAAAAGGAAAAAAGCTTCTGTAAATATCAATGATTGTGTTGCCTGTGGCTGCTGTGTGAAGGTATGTCCAAGGAATGCTATTAAAATATGGAAGGGGATCATGGCAAAGGTAGATAGTGAATTATGTGTAGGATGCGGTAAGTGTGCAAAAGAATGTCCGGCATCCGTGATAGAAATGAAAGAGGTGATATTATGAAAAAACAATGGTATGATTATCTCTGGATATTATCTTTGACGTATTTGATACTGGGCTTTTTTAATATTCTTTTTGCCTGGCTTGGCCTGTTATGCTTTTTTATCCCGCTTTTGATTTCCATTGTAAAGGGAACAAAGGGTTATTGTAATCGTTATTGTGGCAGGGGCCAGTTGTTTGGCTTGCTGGGAGGCCGGTTTGGCATTTCTCGCAACAAGGATATTCCTAGATGGATGAAAAGTAAGTGGTTTCGATACGGATTTTTGATTTTCTTTTTTATCATGTTTTTTCAGATGCTTGGAAACACTTATATGGTATTTGCGGGTACAAAAGATTTAAAACAGGTGGTTACTCTTTTGTGGACATTTAAACTGCCATGGCAATGGGCATATCATGGCACCTTGTTCCATCCGGGAGTGGCGCAGTTTGCGTTTGGATTTTACAGTGTGATGCTGACATCAACGGTTCTTGGGTTTGTGACAATGATTTTGTTTAAACCCAGAAGCTGGTGCGTCTACTGTCCAATGGGAACGATGACCCAATTGATTTGCAAAGTGAGAAATAAGTAAATTCAGGAGGAAATATTATGAAAAGAATTATTTCAGCGTTTATGTTTTTGTTGCTTATGGCAGGCTGCAACACTTCGGCAGAAAGCAGCAGCTATCGACAGATTACCATGGAGGATGCCGCTGTTTTGATGGAGACGGAAGAAGACTATATTATCCTGGATGTGAGAACCGCAGAGGAATATAAGGAAAAACATATTCCTCACGCGATAAATATTCCTAATGAGACGATAGGAACGGAAGAAATATCAGAACTTCCAGATAAAGAAAAATTGATCCTTGTTTACTGCCGTAGTGGAAATCGCAGCAAACAGGCATCCAGAAAACTTGTTAATTTGGGATATACCAATATTGTGGAATTTGGTGGTATCAATGACTGGACCGGAGAAACCGTTTCCGGCGTTCAATGATGTGGTTATTGCCTCTTGAGGAGGGTGGCCGGTGTTTAAAGCTTCAGGAAAGATCGGATATTTTTCGTTTGTCAATGATTTCTACTGTGCCGCGAGTTAATATGACCATCTTTTCATTTTGAAAATAGTGAAGCATTCTGGTAATGACCTCGCGGTGAGTGCCTAAATGGTTGGCGATAGCTTCATGGGTAATTTTAAGTTTAGGGGAATTCTGGATGACGGATTCCTCCAGCAGAAATGAGGCAACACGTTTGTCCAGGCTTTTCCACAAGATCTGTTCTATCAGCCACATGACCTCAGAAAATCTTGTTGCCATGATTTCACTGGTAAAGTTGGCAAGAGCGGCAGACTCAGCCATAATCTGTTTATATATCTCTGCCGGGATAATCCAAAGTTCGGTATCTTTTTCGGATTCAACAGTAATTTCAAACTGGATGGAACGTATGATACAGGATGCCGATAATAAGCAAATATCCCTGTCAAAAAGCCGGTAGATTGTAATCTCCCGTCCTTCATCAGATAAAATATAGGCTCTGAGCTGGCCGGATTTTATGAAAAACAATCCGGTACAATCAGAACTCCCGTTATGAATGATAGCGCCTTTTTCTGCTTTGCGGCTAATAAGGCTGCCAGTAATTTTGTCCTGCTGGGCAGGTGTCAGCTTATTCCACATGGGAAAATATTCGGCAAATAACATTTATTATCCTCCTTGCAACGGCTGGTGATTATGGATATCCCTGGTGAATAAGAGAGCGTGTGGCTTGGTATGAAACGGTTCCGGCAATCCGAACTGACTTTAAGTATATCGCTGCATAAGATATATGTCAATTTCGCATTGATATAATATATTTCAATGATAGGAATGTTTTCTGACAGAAGATCACGGGATTGCCGTGAGGAAAGAGGAAATTATGCTAAATTTGATAGAGGTAACTGATTTTTCGGCGCCGGATCTGGATGTCTATGCCCGTCTTACGGAAAATCAGTTGTTTCATTATTATGAGCCGGAGGAGGGGCTTTTTATTGCTGAGAGCCCTAAAGTAATTGCGCGCGCGTTAGATGCCGGATATGAGCCGGTATCCTTTCTCCTGGAGCGGAAGCAAGCTAAAGGACAGGCGAGAGAGATCCTTGCCCGTTGTGAGGGAATACCGGTTTATGTGGCGGATCCGGAGGTCTTGGCAAGATTGACAGGCTTTAAGCTGACGAGAGGTGCTTTATGTGCTATGCGGCGACGGCCGCAGCTAAAGGTAAAAGAGATCTGTACCGGAGCCTGCCGGGTTGCCGTGCTGGAAAATGTTATGAATCCTACTAACATAGGGGCTATTTTCCGATCGGCAGCAGCTTTGAATATGGATGCGATATTACTTACTCCCGGCTGTTGCGATCCGCTGTACCGGCGGGCGATTCGGGTCAGTATGGGAACTGTGTTTCAGATTCCCTGGACTTATCTGGGAAAGAAAACAGTGGACTGGCCGCAGGCAGGAATGAAGCTTTTGCAGGAGCTGGGCTTTGAAACGGCGGCGATGGCCTTGAGCGAGCAGTCAGTCAGTATTCGGGATCAAAGGCTGGCAGCAGCGAAACGTTTGGCGATTGTACTGGGAACCGAGGGCGAAGGACTGGCGACTGACACGATTGCCAGCTGTGACTATACCGTACGTATTCCGATGGCTCATGGAGTGGATTCTTTGAATGTGGCAGCGGCCAGCGCTGTGGCGTTTTGGGAGCTAGGAGGAAAAATTTGCAGGACTTGAAAAACCACAATGAATAGCTTAATGACATTGATGAATAGATTCTACAGGTTTTATCCATACTACTTTCATGAGCAGATTAAAAGACCTACCTATCAATTTTTTTAAGTGCGGAGTTACCGGCTGGTGTCTGGAAGTACTGTTTACATCTGTGGAGTCGATTTTGGCGAGGGACTGGCGGCTGATAGGCCGGACTTCCCTGCTGATGTTTCCCATTTATGGCATGGGTGCTTTGCTATCGCCGATCAGCACGATGGTGGATCGGTGGATCGGAGAGCTTCAATTGCGACCGGCCGATCGCTTTGTGCGCCACGGTATGCTGGACATGGTGTTGATTTTTACCGCGGAATATTTGTCCGGGATGTGGCTGCGGGCGCGGGGGATGTGCCCCTGGGATTACAGCGGCAGGCTGGCCAGCGTCAATGGATTGATTCGGCTGGATTTTGCGCCGTTATGGTTTATGACAGGGCTGCTATTTGAACAGATTACAAAAAGAAAGGGAAAAACAAAAGAAGAGTAAAAGAAGCGCAAAAGACACTTGTGTTTGCGCTTCTTTTTTTATATACTGAAGAGAATAGGACTAAATGGAGAGGGACAGACAAATGATACGTTTTTTATTGGTAGTGATCGCACTTTTGGGATTTCTGGGGGCCAGTATACCATTGGTGATAGCAGAATACCTGATAAAGAGATTCAATCCCAGGAGACAGCAGGAACACAGTCTGCGGATCGTCCAGGCGATGTTTCGCATGATTTTTCGAATAACGGGTTCCACACTGATCGTGAAAGGGCAGGAGCGGGTGCCGGAGGGAGCAGTTCTGTATGTGGGGAATCACAGGAGTTATTTTGATATTGTGGTGGGATATGCAGTGGTTCCGAACCTGGCGGGATTTGTGGCAAAAAAGGAGATGACCAGATATCCGATTCTGGTGAACTGGATGGAGCTGGTGAATTGTCTGTTTTTAAATCGCCAGGACATCAAGGAGGGATTAAAAACTATCCTGGAGGGGATCGAGAAAGTGAAGCAGGGGATTTCTCTGTGGATTTTTCCGGAGGGGACCCGCAATGAGAATAAAGATTTGCTGGAGTTGATGCCATTTAAAGAAGGAAGCCTCAAGATTGCGGAGAAGAGCGGCTGCCCGGTAGTGCCGGTGGCGATCACCGGGACTGCCGAGATCTTTGAGAACCATATTCCGTTCATGCGGCCGTCCCGCGTGACGATAGAATTTGGCGAACCGATTTATTTGAAGGAGCTTCCACGAGAATTGAAAAAATGCTCGGGAGCTTATACCCGGGAGCGGATTATCGAGATGCTGCGGGCCGAACAGGAATTCCGGCAGACACAGCATGAGGTGATTGGGGGACAGCGGGTGCAAAAGGCATAGAAAGACAGAAGAATAGGCAGATATGGAGGCTACAGGGACATGGACTTGCTGGAATGCAGGAAGCAGCTGGACAGGATAGATAAACATTTGGTGGAATTATTTGAAGAGCGGATGAAGATCTGCGGCGACGTGGCAGAATATAAAATTTCGGTTGGCAAGCCGGTTTATGATGGAGAGCGGGAGCAGCAGAAGTTGGCGGCAGTGGCTGGGCTGGCTCATGGAGAATACAATCAGACGGCAGTTCAGGAGTTGTTTACCCAGCTTATGACCATCAGCCGCCGCTATCAGTACCGGATATTAGCGGAGCATGGGCAACAAAAAAGAACTGACTACGAACAGGTAGAGACTCTGCCAGTGGATGGAGTGCGGGTCGTTTATCAGGGTGTGGAGGGAGCTTACAGCCATGCGGCGGCCCTGCAATATTTTGGAGAGGAAACGGAGCTTTACCATGTATTGACCTTTGAGGAGGCAATGCAGGAGGTCCAGGAGGGGCGGGCGGATTATGGAGTCCTGCCGATTGAGAATTCTACTGCCGGTGCAGTGATTGACAATTATGATTTGCAGATAAAATATGATAATTATATTGTTGCCGAGACCTTTGTAAAGGTTCAGCATGTGCTGTTGGGCTGTCCGGACGCGGAGCCAGCAGACGTCAAGACAGTGTTTTCTCATCCGCAGGCGCTGATGCAGTGTTCCGGTTTTTTAAATGAGCATAAGGATATCAGACAGATCAGTCTGGAAAACACGGCGGTGGCAGCCAAGAAAGTGGTAGAGGACGGGGATAAAACCCAGGCAGCGATTGCCAGCGAGATTGCAGGCAGGCTTTATGGACTCAAGATCCTCAAGCCGGGGATTCAGAACAGTAAAAATAATACTACGCGTTTTATTATTTTGTCGAAGCGTCCTCTGTACCGGAAAAGTGCATCAAAGATTAGTATTACCTTTGAGCTGCCTCATCGCAGCGGCACGCTTTACAATATGCTGGGCCATTTTATTTTTAATGGTGTGAATATGCGAATGATTGAGTCCCGGCCGATTCCGGGGCGAAGCTGGGAATATCGGTTTTTTGTGGATATTGAGGGGAATCTGGCGGATGCGGCGATCCAAAACGCATTAAACGGAGTGGCGGCGGAGGCTCAGAATATGAGAATTCTTGGAAATTACTGATATTGGCAGATGCAAACGGAAAGAGAGCAGGAAGAGACAAGTTTGGAAGAGGGGAGTGATTAACATGATACGCACATTTGCGGCAATCGATATTGGTTCTTCTGGCCTGGAACTGGGGATCTATGAATTGTCGGAAAAATTTGGTGTCCGGTCTGTGGATCAGGTGAGATACCCGATTGCCTTGGGAAAGGATACCTGGCGCAGTGGAAAAATCAGTTACCGGCAGGTGGACGAGATGTGTGAGGTGCTGGCAGAGTTCGCCAGTATTATGAAAGGATATCAGGTGGAAAACTGCCGCGCTTATGCAACCAGTGCCTTAAGAGAGGCTCAGAACAATCAGATTGTGGTAGATCAGGTCCGGGTGAGAACGGGGATTGACATCCGGGTGATCAGCAATTCCGAACAACGTTTTATCAGCTATAAAGCGATTGCCTCCAAGGATGCAGAGTTTCAAAAGGTGATACAGAAGGGAACGGCGATTCTGGATGTGGGAAATCACAGCACTCAGATATCATTGTTTGACAAGGACTCTCTGGTTTCTACCCAAAATTTGCCGTTAGGCGCCGTTCGCCTGCTGGAGATCATGAATCACATGAAGACCACAGCAGACAAGGAACAAAAGCTGATACAGGAGATTGTGGATAATGAGCTGGTAACTTTCCGGAAGATTTACTTGAAAGACCGGAAGATTGAAAATCTGATAGGGATCGGCAAAGTAACTTTGATTCTGTACCGCCGGATTATGGGAGAGGTAAACCAGCGGGATCGGATCACGCGGGAAGAATTCAACCATTTTTATGGCATTTTAGGGCGGATGACGCTGGATCAGATAGAGGATACTTTTGAGGTCAATGCAGATCATGCTTCGTTGCTGCTTCCGGCGGCTACTATTATCCGGCAGGTGATGGAGATTATGGGGGCGGATAATATCTGGGTGCCAGGTACGATTATGTTGGACGGGATTGCGGCAGATTATGCGGAGGAGAGGAAGCTGTTACGATTTAATCATAATTTTGCCAATGATATTATCGTGACATCCCGGAATATGGCGAAGCGGTACAAATGTCATATGCCTCATATTCAGGCAGTGGAAGGTGCGGCGCTGCAGGTATTTGACAGCCTGAAAAAATATCATGGCCTGAAGGAACGGGAACGGCTGCTGCTGCAGATTGCGGCGGATCTCCATTCCTGCGGAAAGTTTGTGACCATGCGCAATGCCACGGAGTATGCCTATAATATCATCATGGCGACGGAAATCATCGGTCTGTCCCATGTGGAGCGGGAAATTGTGGCGAATGTAGTGCGTTACCATTTAAAAACGTTTGAGTATAAAGATATCAAGATTGATGCCAGGCCATCAAGAAACTCGCGTCTGGCCACCCCGGATAACCTGACATTGACCGTGGCGAAGCTAACGGCAATTCTCCGTCTGGCCAATTCGATGGATCGCAGCCATAGCAATAAGCTGGCCGGCTGCCGGATTGTGATTAAAAATAATAAATTGGTTATTAATACTGATTATGTAGGAGATGTGACGCTGGAAGCATTGTCTATTGAAGAAAAGGCGGATTTTTTTGAGGAGATTTATGGATTGCGGCCAGTATTGAAACAGAGAAAGGGCAGCAAATAATAAGGGCAGAAAAGTGGATATAAGGGAGGAAAGCCAGGAGGGCTTTAGGACAGATTATGGCAGAGATAGAAAATATTTATATGGATCCGAAGAATTTTGTAAACAGGGAATTGAGCTGGCTGGAATTTAATTACCGGATTCTGCATGAAGCCAGGGACAAAGCGATTCCGTTGTTTGAGCGTCTGAAATTTTTGAGTATTACGGCATCGAACCTGGATGAGTTCTGCATGGTACGGGTGGCATCTCTTAAGGATCAGGTCCATGCAAAATATAAGAAGACCGATATTGCCGGACTGCGGGCAGAAGAGCAGCTGGCGCTGATCTCAGAAAAGACCCATCGTTTGGTGGAGTTGCAATATTCTACCTATGGACGGTCTCTGCTTCCGGCTCTCAAGCAGCAGGGACTGCAGATTTTATGGGAGCATGAAGAGTTGACAGAGGAGGAACAGAGGTTTGCAGACGAATATTTCCGGGAAAATGTCTATCCGGTTTTGACGCCGATGGCAGTGGATTCCTCCCGTCCGTTTCCGCTGATCCGCAATAAATCTCTGAATATTGCAGCGTTGGTGCAGAAGAAATCAGGAGACGAGACTCTGGAATTTGCCATGGTGCAGGTGCCTTCGGTGTTGCCGCGGATTGTAGAGCTGCCATGGAGCCAGGACGGACCGCGGAGGATAATCCTGCTGGAGGAAGTGATTGAGCGTAATATCCATGAGCTGTTTTTAAACTATAATATTGTATCGGCCCATCCGTTCCGGATTATGAGAAATGCAGATTTTACCCTGGATGAAGAAGAAGCAGTAGATCTTTTGGAGGAGATCCAGAAGCAGCTGAAGAAACGCCAGTGGGGTGAAGTGATTCGTCTGGAGATCGAGGAGAAGGTAGATAAACGCCTTCTGAAAATTCTGAGGAAAGGGCTTTCGGTAGGCAGTGACGATATTTTTGAAATTGGCGGGCCTTTGGATCTGACATTTTTGATGAAAATGTATGGTATGGACGGCTTTGATCATTTAAAGGCAAAACCTTTTGTGCCACAGCCGGTTCCTGCCCTTATGAACGAGGACGATATTTTTACCAATATCCGTAAGGGAGATATTTTGCTGCATCATCCTTATCAGACCTTTGATCCGGTGGTGAATTTTGTGCGTCAGGCGGCCAGGGATCCGGAGGTGCTGGCTATCAAGCAGACTTTATATCGGGTCAGCGGGCATTCTCCCATTGTAGCGGCGTTGGCGGAAGCGGCGGACAACGGTAAGCAGGTGTCGGTGCTGGTGGAACTGAAAGCACGTTTTGATGAGGAAAATAATATTAACTGGGCCAAGAAATTGGAAAAGGCAGGGTGTCATGTGATCTACGGCCTGGTTGGGTTGAAGACACATTGTAAGATCACGTTGGTGGTGCGCCGGGAGGAGGATGGCATCCGCCGGTATGTTCATTTGGGGACCGGAAATTATAATGATTCGACTGCCAGGCTCTATACAGACTGCGGGTTGATGACATGCAGTCCCCGAATCGGCCAGGACGCCACGGCTGTATTTAATATGCTTTCCGGATATTCGGAACCGCCGACATGGAATAAGCTGTCTCTGGCACCGCTATGGCTGAGAGGGAAATTCATCAAAATGATTCGCCGGGAAACCGAACATGCACGGGCCGGGAGTTCTGCTCATATTATGGCAAAAATGAATTCTTTGTGTGATAAGGAGATCATCGCCAGCCTCTATGAGGCATCCTGCGCCGGTGTGAAGGTGGAGCTGGTGATTCGGGGGATTTGTTGTTTGAAGGCAGGAGTGCCAGGGCTTAGTGAAAATATCAGTGTTCATTCTATTGTGGGGAATTTCCTGGAACATGCCCGGATTTTCTACTTTGAAAATAATGGCAGCCCGGAGGTCTATATGGGAAGCGCAGACTGGATGCCGCGGAATCTGGACAAACGGGTGGAAATTATGTTTCCGGTGGAGGATGAGGAACTCAAGGAGCAGGTGATTCATATTTTGCATGTGCAGTTGGAAGATAATGTGAAGGCCCATATTTTGCAGCCGGACGGAAGCTATGAGAAGATTGACAAGCGGGGGAAGGAGCTGGTAATGGCTCAGCAGCAGTTTTGCGAGGAGGCAGTGGCAGCTGCCGAGGCAAGGAGGCAGGAGCTGAGTCCCAGCGTGCAGGATACGCGGAGATTTGTGCCTGCAGAGGGATGAAATATCAGATTTTGGTTAATAGACATTGCCATGTCGTTAAAAATCCGTTATAATAAAAATCAGAAATAAGAGTGCGTTGTATGAAATTTTCTGGAATTTATTCTTTGAGATTCTGGACTTTTCATCCGGCAGTAAAGGGGGTTCCTTATGGACAAGGTATTATATGATTTGATGGATTGGGCGGCGATTGAGGAGCTGGTATATTCGGAGGCGGCAGAGCCGCAGAATCTGCTGGGGCCGCATGTGACAGAGGCAGGACTGCTGATTCAGGCATTTATCCCGACTGCAGCAGAGATGACGGTGAAGCTGACAGGGACCGGGAAGACATATCCCATGGAGATGCAGGATGAGGACGGATTTTTTGCCGTGCTGGTGCCCAGAAAAAGCATCACTGACTATACGTTGCTGGTGACTTATGACAATGGCACTCAGGAGGAGCTTTCGGATCCATATGCATTTGGAACCCAGTATAGTGAAGCAGATCTGAAGAAGTTTGAGGCAGGTATTTACTACGATGTCTATAAGAAGATGGGGGCGCATCCGATAGAGATTAAGGGCGTGAAGGGTATATTGTTTTCTGTATGGGCACCGTGCGCTATGCGGGTAAGTGTAGTAGGAGAGTTCAACCGATGGGATGGACGGCGCCACCAGATGAAGCGGCTGGGGGGCTCTGGTGTGTTTGAGCTGTTCATTCCGGGACTGGATGTAGGGACTATTTATAAATATGAGATTAAAAACCGCAAGGGGGAGCCGATGCTAAAGGCCGATCCTTATGGGAACTATGCGGAACTCCGTCCGAATAATGCGTCGGTGGTATGGAATATTGATACATTTAAGTGGACTGACAATCAGTGGATGGAAGAGCGGAAAAAGAACGATTCCAAGATAAAGCCGATGGCCATTTATGAGATTCATCTGGGTTCCTGGATTCGCAAGCCTATCTCGGTGGATGAAGAAGGAAAAGAGATTGTTGGCTCCGAGTTCTATAATTATCGGGAGATTGCGCCGCGGCTGGCGGAATATGTGAAGGAGATGGGATATACCCATGTGGAACTGATGCCGGTGATGGAACATCCGTTGGATGCTTCTTGGGGATACCAGGTGACGGGATATTATGCGCCGACCAGCCGTTATGGTACGCCGGATGATTTTATGTATTTTATGAATTATCTGCATGAGCAGGGAATTGGCGTGATTCTGGACTGGGTTCCGGCCCATTTCCCCAGAGATGCTTATGGTATGGCATGTTTTGACGGAAGCTGTGTGTATGAACATCAGGATCCGCGGCAAGGCTCTCATCCCCATTGGGGAACGCTGATTTATAATTATGGCAGGCCGCAGGTGAAGAATTTCCTCATTGCCAATGCGCTGTTTTGGGCAGAGCAGTACCATGCTGACGGAATCCGCATGGACGCGGTAGCCTCGATGCTGTATCTGGACTATGGAAAGAACGATGGCGAGTGGGTAGCGAATATTTATGGTGGCCATGAGAACCTGGAGGCAGTGGAGTTTTTAAAGCATCTGAATTCTGTGTTTAAGGGACGGAAGAACGGTGCCTTGCTGATTGCTGAAGAGTCTACGGCCTGGCCGCAGATTACCGGTAATGTCAAGGATAATGGCTTGGGCTTTGATTATAAATGGAATATGGGATGGATGAATGATTTCATCGGTTATATGTCGTATGATCCGTATTTCAGAAATCATCATTATGGAGAACTGACATTCAGTATGCTGTATGCATACAGTGAAGACTTTGTGTTGGTATTTTCACACGATGAAGTGGTGCATGGCAAGTATTCTATGCTGTGTAAGATGCCGGGTGAAACTTATGAGGCGAAGGCGAATAACCTGCGGGCGGCTTATGGCTTTATGTATGGGCATCCGGGCAAGAAGCTGATGTTTATGGGGCAGGAGTTTGCCCAGGTCTCCGAGTGGAATGAAAATGAGGAGTTGCCCTGGAATGTATTGGAGTATCCGGTACACAAGAAAACACAGGATTATGTAAAAGCATTGAATCAATTGTACCGGACACAGCCGGCAATGTGCCAAAAGGATTTCCATCCGGATGGCTTTGAGTGGATCAATTGTTCGCGGAGCGAGGATAATATTGTGTCGTTTTTGCGCAAGACCGGCAAGCCGGAGGAGACACTGCTTTTCGTCTGTAACTTTGCTCCGGTAGAGCATGAGAAGTTCCAGGTAGGAGTACCCTTCTATGGGAAATATAAAGAGATTTTAAACAGTGATGCAAAAGATTTTGGTGGTAGTGGGAAAGGGAATCCCCGGGCCAAGACCAGCAAACAGGAGGAATGGGATGACAGAGAGAATTCCCTGGTGATTGATTTGCCGCCAATGTGCACATTAGTGTTCTCCTGCACACCGATGAAGGCGCCGAAAAAAGCGGAAGCTGCGAAAAAAGCCGGAGAGGAAAAGAAGGGTAAAGTAGCGGGAACAGAGACGAGCAATATAGCAGATTCAGCTGAAAAAAAGATTCCGGCGGTAAAAAAAGTGACGGCAACGAAAAAAGCAGGAGAAGAAACGGTTGCAAAGAAGAAGCCGGGAACAAAGGCAGAGAGCACTGCGACAAAGAAGAGTGTAGCAAAGAGCACAACAAGAAAAAGAGCCACGGCAAAAAAAGAAGATTAGATAAGAACCAAAATAGCAAATGAGAATAAAACCCCTCAACCGGCAGATGCGTGCTGGCTAAGGGGTTTTTAAAATAGGCCTTGTGATTGCAGCCAAAAATCATCCCTTTTGGAATTCTTCCCGGCAGGGGATTGTCTTGCGTATCGCGGAGATATCCTGATATACGATATTCCCGCCACAGATTGTACATTTTACTTTTCCAAACAAACGCTCCCCCATAAAGGGAGAATTGGTAGCCTTGGATACAAATTCTGTCACTGTCCATAACTCTCCGGGATCAAAAAGCACCAGATCGGCGTTGGCGCCCGTTGCCAGGAAACCTTTATCCAGATGATACAACCGGGCCGGATTGAGGCTCATTTTTTCAATTATCTGCATTAAGGACAGGTAGCCGGGATGCACCAGATTAGTGATGGCCAGTGCCAGAGCAGTCTCCAGACCGATAATGCCACTGGGGGCTTCCGTCAGCGGCCGGGATTTTTCTGCCATACTATGTGGGGCATGATCCGTGGCAATAATATCGATCACACCTTTTTGGAGTCCCAGCAGGATTGCCTCCCGATCCATCTCTGTACGCAAGGGCGGATTCATTTTTGCCAGAGTGCCGTGCTTTAAAACCGCATTTTCGTCCAGGGAAAAATGGTGCGGGGTTACTTCGGCCATAATGTTGGCGCCCAGTTCTTTTGCCAGCTCCACCATTCGCACAGAGTTACCGGAGCTGATATGCTGAATATCGATGGCGGCTTTGGTGTGCAGAGCCAGCATACAATCCCGGGCGACCATGATATCCTCGGCCAGAGAAGGGGAACCGCCGATTCCAAGCTGAAGTGACACCTCTCCCTGATTAATTCCGTTGTTTTCGATAAAAGAGGGATCTTCTTCATGAAAGCTTAAGGGGACATTCAAACGGGCAGCCTCTTCCATCGCACGTTTTACCAGAACAGAGTCGCGAAGGGGAAGCCCGTCGTCAGTAAAGCCGACGGCGCCATGCTGTTTTAGCAGTTGCATATCGGTCAGCTCCTCTCCCTTCATGCCGATTGTGATAGCAGCGGCAGGGAGAACATGGATGCCGGTTTTTTGGCCTTCCATTAATATATATTCCAATGTGTCCACATTGTCTACCGGCGGTTTGGTATTGGCCATACAGATGACTGTAGTAAAGCCGCCTTTGGCGGCGGCTCTGGCGCCGGTATGGATGTCCTCCTTGTAAGTCAGGCCCGGATCACGAAAATGGACGTGGACATCGATCAGGCCGGGGGCGACGACCAAGCCGCTGGCATCCAGAAGTATGATATCGGAAGAGCCATCTGCTGGTTGTGAAAGGAATTTCTGACTGATGCCAAAGCCCAAGGCAATAATTTTGTCCTGTTCAATGACCAGATCCATAATAGCGTCGATCTGAGATCTGGGGTCAATGACACGACCGTTTTGAATGATAATCATTTTTTTCTCCATTTTGAAAGTATTCTTACTTTTCACAACGGGATTTTATCATAGCTTTGATTTTTTGTAAAGGAATCATTAGTTGGATTAGGCAAAAGTGCCATATGGACGGCTTTACTTATCTCTGTTTTAAGGGTATAATACGAAAGTGACTGTTTTAAAATTGTTTGTTAAGACGGATTTGACAAGGTCAGTTGGAAGGAGACTTATCATATGCTTACTTATAACCTGACAGATACTGGCTCGGATTCCCTTTACGAGTATTTGTATAAAAGTATTAAAAACGACATTGTGCAGGGAGTCATTAAAGCAGGAGAAAAGCTGCCTTCTAAACGTCCTTTCGCAAAAAATTTAGGAGTCAGTGTGATTACGGTTGAGAACGCTTATGCACAGCTTTTGGCAGAAGGATTTATCTATTCTGTTCCCAAACGGGGATTTTATGTGTCTGATTTTAAAGATACCCGAAAAGAACAGAGGGAACCGTTAAAAAAAGAAATGGTTCCATTGGCCGGAGCGTCTTCTGTATATTTTGCAGATTTTTCCAGCAACCAGACGCCTTCTGAGCTTTTTCCTTTTACTATCTGGTCTAAAGTAATCCGCGAGGTATTGAGCGACAGTCAGGCTCAGCTGATGACAAATCCTCCCTGTGGGGGAATCTTTTTGCTGAGGGAGAGTATTGCAAGACATTTGAAAGAATTTCGGGGGATGAATGTCCGGCCGGAACAGATCCTGATTGGTGCTGGAACAGAGTATCTCTATGGCCTTTTAATTCAATTGTTAGGCCAGGAAAAAATATATGGCGTGGAGAATCCGGGATATCAAAAAATAGCAAAGATTTATAATAGCCATCGGGTTGCCTGTGAATGGATCGATATGGATGGGTCAGGAATCTGTATTGAAGAGCTGGAAGAAAAACAAGTGGATATTATACATATCACGCCTTCCCATCATTACCCGACGGGAATTGTAATGCCAATTAGCAGACGATATGAATTGTTGGGATGGGCATCAAGAGGAGAGGGACGATATATTATAGAAGATGACTATGACAGTGAGCTTCGGCTAAGCGGACAGCCGATTCCCACCCTGCAAAGCATTGATGTCTCGGAGCGGGTTATTTATATGAACACGTTTACCAAGACTCTTTGCTCTACCGTACGTATCAGCTATATGGTTCTTCCGCAAAAATTGCTGATACGATTTTATGAGACAATGTCCTTTTATTCCGGGACGGTCTCAAATTTTGAACAGTATACTCTTGCACGATTTATTGAGGAGGGGAAATTTGAAACACATATCAACCGATTGAGAAATTATTATCGTCAGAAGAGGGATTTGCTGCTGGAAGCAATCAATAAGAGCGAGATGAGATCGATTGCTTCGATATCGGGCCAGGAGGCGGGATTACATTTTTTAATGGCGGTTCGCTCGGATTTGGAAGAAGCAGTAGTGTGCCGGCAGGCAAAGGAACAAGGGATTAAACTGGTTCCGCTGTCGGAGTATTATTATGGGAGTTCCTGTCGGACAAAAAATGTCTATGTTATGAATTACTCCAGCATTGATGTTTCCCGAACGGATGAGATTATGGAGCGGTTATATAAGAGTTTTACCAAGAATGGGGCGGAAGGAAAATCAAATGTTTTTGAAACCGAGAGAAACCTTGAAAAGAAAGCCAAAAACAGTTGCGATGCCTTGAAAAATCAAGTATTATAATAAAAGGACTGAATAAGTATAGGGGGAGAAGGAATATGTATCATTGTCATATTCATTTCTATCTGGCAGGAAATTCCAGGCAAGTATTTGAAATTATAAAAGAAATGCCGCCATTTGAATATTTTACACATGAATTTTGGGAAAGTGAAAGGCCAGAGAGCGCGCTGACTGCCAAGGCAGACATGATTCTGGCTGATTTGCGTGATATAGATGTACAGGAGGCGCTGCCGTTGCTGATTGCTGAAAAATCTGAAAAAGCAGAGCTTATTTTGCTGGCAGAAAAGGAGCAAATGGCATCTCTGGAAAGTGCCTTGCCAGACATAAAAGATATCTGGATACTGCCGATGTCAGACGGGGAGATCCGGTTCCGCTTCCTGAGATGGCAGCAAACATATAAAATGAGCAAGGATTTTTGGCAGACCAGCCATTATCTGGAAGCTACTATCAATAATATCCCCAATCTTATTTGGTATAAGGATAAAAATGGTATTCATGAGAAGGTAAATGACAGCTTTTGCAAGACTGTGAATAAGACGAAACAGCAGGTAGAGGGCCGCGGACATGCTTATATATGGAACGTCGAGCATGACGATCCGGCATGTATCGAATCGGAACGGGAGGTTATGAGTACAAAGAGAACCTTTGTTTCTGAAGAATCCGTAAAGACCGGCGAAGGTATGCGGTTGCTCACAACCTACAAATCACCGTTGTATGATCTGGATGGCAGTGTGATGGGAACCGTGGGCGTGGCGATTGATGTGACACAGGAGCGCGCCTATGAGCAAGAGATTATTCAGAAGAATCATACTCTGGAAACAATCTTTACTACGATGGATTGCGGTGTTATGTGTCATACGATGGATGGAGCGAATATTATTCGTGTCAACCGGGCAGCATTGGAAATTTTGGGCTATGAGTCCCAGGAGGAAATGATGGCCGATGGTTTTGATATGATAGCTTCATCTGTAATAAAGGAAGATCAGGAAAAGCTGCGAAACGATATCAAGGAGCTGACAAAAGAAGGAGATAATGTCAGCGTTGAATACCGTGTGCGCCGTAAGGATGGAGAGATCCGGCATGTCATGGGTAATGTCAAGCTTCTGAACGAAAACGGGCAGCTGATTTACCAGCGCTTTTTGTTGGATTGCACAGCTCAGAAGCTGCAGGAGAAAGAAAATGAGAGACGCCAGAAGGAGCTTATCCAGGCCTTAAGTATTGACTATAATGTAGTATGCTTTTTCGATTTGGATACAGGATCCGGAAAGCTGCTGCGGATTGCCGATGATTATGAGTCTCTGTTTGGAGATATATTTAACCAGAGATTGCCATTGGAAGAGACCATGAAGCTTTACATAGAGAATTTTGTATATGAGGAAGACGAAGAGCTGATGGATAAGGCGCTTTCTCAGGAATGGCTGAAAGGGGAATTGGCGGAAAAGAATCTGTGTTATGTAAATCATCGGGTCGTCATTGAGCATGACATGAAGTATTTTCAGATAAAGATCGTGCGAGCCGGGCTCTGGAGCCGAAGTCACGGTATAGTATTGGGCCTCCGCAGTGTGGATGAAGAAATACGTCATGAAATGGAGCAGAAAAGCTTGCTGGAGGATGCCCTTTTGCAGGCGAACCGGGCAAACAAAGCCAAAAGCGTATTTCTTTCCAACATGTCACACGATATCCGTACGCCGATGAATGCGATTGTTGGATTTACGGCGCTGGCGATTACACATATTGATCGGAAAGAGCAGGTGGAAGAATACTTGCAGAAGATTATGACTTCCGGCAATCACCTGCTGAGCCTGATCAATGATGTCCTGGATATGAGCCGTATTGAAAGCGGTAAGATGCATTTGGAAGAAAAAGCCTGCCGTCTGCCAGACATTTTGCATGGCCTGCGCAACATTTTACAGGCGGATATCCGTGCCAAACAGCTGGAGCTGTATATGGATGCCGTTGATGTTTATAATGAGAATATCTATTGTGATCAACTGCGCCTCAATCAGGTATTGTTGAATCTGCTCAGCAATGCAGTCAAATATACGGGAGCAGGCGGCATCGTCAGTGTGCGGGTTACTGAAAAGCCTGGCGCCCCCGCCGGAAGCGCTAACTATGTATTTTATATCAAAGATACCGGAGTCGGTATGAGCAGGGAATTCGTGTCTCATATTTTTGAGCCGTTTGAAAGAGAGCGGACTTCCACAATCAGCGGGATTCAGGGAACGGGCCTTGGTATGGCGATTACCAAAAATATTGTGGACATGATGAATGGTTCCATTGAGATCCGGAGTGAGCAGGGGGCGGGTACAGAGGTAGAAGTTTCCTTTACTTTCCGCTTGAATGTAGAGGACAAAGAACCGCTGGCAATTCCCGAGTTAAAAAATTGCCGGGCGTTGGTAGTGGATGATGATTTCAACACCTGTGACAGCGTTTCCTACATGCTTAGCCAGATCGGAATGCGCGCGGAATGGACATTGTCCGGCAAGGAAGCCATATTGCGAACCCGTCAGGCAATGATGCGGAAGGACAATTATTGTGTATATATTATAGACTGGCTGATGCCGGATATGAACGGGGTTGAGGTTACCCGCAGAATTCGTAAGGAGGTAGGAGAGGATGCACCGATCATTGTTCTTACCGCTTATGACTGGGCAGACATTGAGGAAGAAGCTAAGGAAGCCGGAGTGACGGCATTCTGCAGCAAGCCGTTGTTCTTGTCAGAATTGAGAAGCTGCCTGAATTCGATTGTCAATGGAGAAGAGCAGAAAGAAGACCAGGAGGAAGAGAAGCAGACAGGCCTGAATGCCGGGAGGATTCTTTTGGCCGAGGATAATGAGCTAAATCAGGAGATAGCCACAGCAATCCTCAATGATGCCGGCTTTACCGTGGAGATCGCGGAAAATGGACAGATCGCCGTGGACATGTTGAAGCGCGCAGGATCGGCTTATTATCAACTGATCCTTATGGATGTACAAATGCCTGTGATGAATGGCTATGAGGCAACAAAGGTCATTCGTGATCTGGACAATAAGGAGCTGGCATCGATCCCGATTTTGGCGATGACGGCGAATGCTTTTGAGACAGACAGGCAGGAAGCACTTCGCTGCGGGATGAACGGCCACATAGCCAAACCCATTGATATCAAGGTTTTATTGGATACCCTGGAAAAGATTCTGAGATGAGAGTGAGAGGGTGTGCAAAATGAATGCCAATAAGTCAATGTCATTAAGTTTAGTGCTGGGAATACTCAGCCATGGAAAATTAACTTAATGGCATTGATTTTGTGTCGCCCCTTTTGTTTTTGAAGACCATATAAATTTTACCGGATATAACTATTTAACAAACTCTCCCCAATGGATATGGCGGAAATATTTTTATAGATTATATCATGGAAAAGTCAGGTCTTTTCGGCGTGTTTGGGCAAAATGATGGCAATACAAATCACTTGTAGTGAATGCGTAGTAAAAGGGCAGGAGTGGAATGTTGATTTTTCAGAAGGGATGAAAAGCTTTGGAAATCAAAAGTATCCGCTGCAATTTATTGGAAGTGAGTCAATATCGAGTAATACCTGGCTTTGGGGATGGGAGAATATCAATGATTTTCCCGAGAAAATCATTCGGATGGCACAATACACAAAGGAAATGGGAGAGCGTTGGAAACTGGAACCGCTGACAACAGCACAAATCACATTAGACGATACAATCAATGGCCATAATTTTTCGATTGTGGCTTGTGGTTTGACAAAGGGATATTGCTATTACAGAGGGCCTCATGCCGGTGGGACAGTTCTTATTGCATTTTCAGGTGTTCCAGATAAGGTGTTTGCGCCGGTAGATATTCATAAATTTATATCCATAACAACACAATGTATGCAATGATTCCACATTGACCACAAAATTTTTGTAGAAGGATTTCTTTTATGGAATAACACAAAATACGATTGGAGCAGTCGTATTTTGACGGCTCATTTCCAGCAGAATCTGAAAATTGAATTTGAACAGGTAAATGATTTTTATCGCATTCGTGCTATGTCAAATAAGGGGGAATAGCCATGGCGGAGAAAGCAAAAAATGCATTTCATACGATATGTAATGCGGTTATTTTAGCCGGATTGATTATTTTTGTAATCGGAGCCTATTATGAGGTTGTAAAGGCCGGGATCCCTTACCAGGATCCTCCGCTCGAATTACAAATTCAATATGCTATTAACCTGGGGATTGGAGATGAGCTTTGTAAGATTAGCCTTTTTACTATTTTATATGGTATAGTTTTTCGTTTGATAATTTGGATGATAGAGAGAAAAAAGATAAAATTTACAGAGAGAAATATAAAAAATGATTAGAACAGAGAATCTTATTCTTGATAAGGGAAGGTTTTCGGATTGGAAAGAAATGTATTATAATGTCTGGTCGCATTCGGAAAGTGCAAAATATATGGCTTGGAATATTACTGAAAGTGAAGAAGATGCTAAAATACGAATGCTGAAAACCATTGTATTTCAGAAAGTGCATGATACATATCTGGTTTATGAAAAATCAAGTGGTAAGGCAATTGGATTTGCTGGCGTAGAAAAAATCGGGCCTGAGATATGTCAAGAAACCGGGATATGCCTGGGACCAGATTATGTGGGGAAAGGGCTTGGCAAGCAGGTTGTTCAGGGCCTAATTCAATATTGTAAAGAAGAGCTTGGTGCAAAGGAATTTATTTATTCAACAAGAGAGGAAAACAGGGCTTCTAATCTATTGGCAAAGTCGCTGGGATTTACAATGATTTCATCAAAATTAAAAATGAATGAGAGAGACGGACGTTGTTATAATTTTTTGCAATATAGCTTAAAACTGTAATTTCCGGACTGCCTGATTTGAAAATTGAAGGTTACGGAGGTGCTACTTAATGGAAGATTATATAGCGAATCGGGTGCATGAATTATACTGGGATGAGGATATAAATTGTGCGAGGACAGCACTTATTTGCCTGAGTGAATTATTCGAAACCATTATTGAACCACAGACAATGTGGTGTGCGGTTGGATTGCATGGCGCGGGCGGATATCGGGCACAGTGCGGCTTGGTCGAAGGCGTGCTTATGTTTATAGGACTTTATTTTCATATGATGGATAAAACAGAGGATGAAATTATATCTGCCTGTTATAATTTTGCGTCTGCCTTTGATAGAACATTCGGCTCATTAAGATGCTTTGAATTACGCCCTACTGGTTTTTCAGAAAGCGATCCCCCACATATGTGCGAGGAGCTGACTTGTAAAGGAATTGAATTTGCATACCAATATATTTTAACAATCGCATAGATCAATATTGGAACAAAAGAGGAAATGAATTTTCAGCGTATTCGGCAGCAGATAATCAGGAGAGATTTTCAGTACATTGCAGATATTGATGAATATGGGAAAACAAAGGCAGGCCACTCCTAATAGGGCAAGTGGATGGTATTCCGGAAGCTGAAATATCGGAAAGCTTAAAAGAGTGGATTCCTATATGATGTGAGACATTGGGATGAGGAAAGTGAGCGTATATAAAATATATGAAAAAGATAATTTATATGATGACATTAATATTAACGGCCGGACTTTGTGTTAGCTGTAGTAAAGAGGAAATAGAGAATAATGACCTAAGCACTAAAAACAAAACCTATCAAGTCGAAGAACAATCGAGTTCTGCAATCAGAGAAAACAATGATATAGAATTGAATGATAAACTGGAAATGGATTTTACCCACGATTATTCTGAGGATATCCAAGCGGATGTTAACTATGTAGTATCAGGTTCGACATCCCTGCAAAAAGAATTGGAGAATATTGAGAAGATTATCCAAAAGTACACTTCATTAGCAGAGGCAGCTCAAACCCAGGGAGAAATGAATGTATCATCCAAATGGTTTTTCGTAATATGGGATACGGAATTAAATAATCTTTGGAGCAGATTTAGTAATTCTGCAGATCAGCAGACAAAGGAGAGGATCCTCTCAAAACAAAGAAACTGGATAGCCATGAAGGAAGAAGTAACATTACTGAGCATTGGATCCAGTGAAGAAAGTGGCAGTATATATCCTCTTCTTCAGAACTCCTTTCTGGAGGAGATTACCAGGAACAGAGCTTATGTACTTGCAAATGAGTTGGCTAAAATAAAGGGTGAATCCTTTGTCATGCCGGAAATATCAGCAAAGTACGGCTTGTTTGTAGACAATCAGGGAACTGACAACGTATACAGCTCTTTGATCGCCCGGCAGAGCTTGGAAGGAGATGATGAAGCAATTATCTCCATTTACAGACAGGGGGAAATCGAAGGAACTTTTGTTGACAATGGAAACGGAGAGCTGGCTTTCACATCAGATGATGGAAGTGTAAAAGGAATCATCAAAATTAACGGATGGGATGGTGCAAGTTTCAAAGTTACTGAGACATCAGAAGCGTCGGTTTTTTCAGCAGGAGAAGAAGTCAAATTTCCTGTAGCGTTTTGACAGATACGAAGGAGAAAAACATCTATCTATTTAGAAACAAATGCACTTAGGAAATTAATAAACTATTATTTTTGTTTTAATGATGTTAAATTATTAATAAAATATCCCAAACGATTTCTGAAGCTTGTTCAGAATTTAAATTAATTGTTTTAGACGAATGAGAAGAATTTATTTGATTTAATATGAAACATCTTATCGCAGGCAATCTTTGAGAAGAAGTACGGAACATATAAGGAGTTATAGGAAAATAATTAAGATACTTTTCGTATGTCATGGCAGGATTTGTTGGTCATGGTAAAATGCTTATAAATCAAAGGTTCTTTGTATTTCTTACTCAATTTTACCAATGATTTACCAATATTTCTGGAGAGTTGGACTTGCAATTATTAAACCAGAATGAGGAGATTAATATAATGAATTGCACTGTAGTGATGATATAAACTGTGCAAGGACAGCAATCATTTGTCTGAGCGAATTATTTGAAACCATGATTGAACCACAGGTAATTTGATCTGCGGTTGGATTGCATAGTGCAGATGGGTATAGGGCGCAATGTGGTTTAGTCGAAAGAACGCTTATGCTTATAAGAATTTATCTTCATGCACTGGAAAAAACAGAAATTGAAATGGTATCTGTCTGTTATGATTTTGCGTCTGCTTTTGACAGCACATTTGGCTCATTAAGATGTTTTGAATTACACCCTACAGGTTTTTCAGAAAATACTCCGCCCCATATGTGTGAAAATCTGACTTGTAAGGGTATTGAATTTTCATACCAG
>CAJUPI010000029.1 GCA_910588125.1 uncultured Lachnospiraceae bacterium | reverse complement strand
GGCAAAACTCAGGGATTTAAGGACTTCTAAATCCCTGCAAAGTCAAAAGCAGCCGACCATTTCCGGCCGCTTCCCGCTCCTTTTTCCCTGGCTGAGTATTCTTAGAGCTAAACTTAATGACATTGGATCCAGGGCTGAATATTCTCAGGGCTGAGATTAGGCTCATCAGGTCAGGATTGGTTTTTCTGCTAAAATGGAATTTCAATGGGAATGAGGTTGATAGAATGAAAATACGAAATATTTGGCGTCATTTGGTGACGATTACGGAACATAAATGCCTGGTTATGTTACATTGTTTTCGGGTTGGGTTATACCGGCAGGGGTTGTTGCATGATCTTTCTAAATATATGCCGTCAGAGTTTTGGACAGGAGTACGATACTATCAGGGGGATCGCAGCCCGAATGCGGTGGAGAGGGAAGAGCTGGGTTATTCGGCGGCCTGGCTGCATCATAAAGGAAGAAATAAGCATCATTTTGAATACTGGATGGATTTTTCCAAGGCAAGCTGCGGGATTACCGGATGTAAGATGCCGCTCAATTATGTGGTGGAGATGGTGATGGATCGGATTGCTGCCTGTAAGGTCTATCGGGGGAAGGAATACACCGATGCTTCTGCATGGGAGTACTATCAGAGAGAAAGGCCCTATTTGGAGGGAGCTATGCATCCGGAGACGAAACGGCTTCTGGAGAAGATTTTGCTTCTGCTGCGGGACAAGGGAGAGAAACGGACTTTTTCCTGCCTTAAAAAGCTTTTGCGGCGGGGATCCTATTGATATACCGTTGAATTAATGTTTTTCAGAGAGCACGCCGGGAAGAGAGAAACGGGATTGGCTTTCTCAAAGAAGATGTGCTCTCTGAATTGAAAAAAATCATTATTCCAGATAGTGCATTGAGGGAGTCTAAGAAAGTTTTTGCCAGAAAAACAATATTCCAATTGGAACCTTTTGGGCAAGAAAACTGTGGCTATGAAATTGCGAATATCTTTGCCTCGTTCTATCTTACCCATAGAGATCCGATAAAAGGTATTCAAGTGTGCTTAAAGAAAAATTATCTTGAATAGATATCATATTCTTCATAAGCTTTTTGTTTAATTATATCTTTCATAGGTTGTTGTAATTTAAACTCTATACTTCTTGCACTTCTTCCGCCAGTTCTCCTAATGAGTTCATCTTGACCTATAACTTTTTTCTACATTGGCACCTTTTGACCCCAACATCATGACATTGCCCTTTTCAGTTGTATTTTGTGGTGTTATCCAGATGGACGCAATGGATTCAAAAAAGGTTTTGGATTTAGCCTTCAAAAATATCAGCAGGATAATGATACACCTCAGCATAAGATTCAAGCTCCGAATCAGACTGCGGAAGTGCAGGAATCAAGCCGGTACAATCCGTAGCAGAACAGGCTTTGATATTCAGCCCGTCCGGTTCATCACAACCATAAGGATCATTAGCAGGAGTATCAGGATTTTTTGGTGGTTTCATAATTTCTCCTTTCTCTTCGTTTCATACCATAAGTTATCCGAATTTAAGGATATTATGGATGGAGAACACTGATTTATGAGTGGAAAGATGTGGACAGGATAATTTGGCAGAAAATGTAAATAACAGATAATAGAAAACTTCAAGAAAAACTCAGGAAAAAAGAATAAACGACCATAACCCAATTAAGTTAGACAATATTCAGCCAGGGAGAAAGGCGGGGGCGGCTGGCCGGCCTAGGGGGGATTTTTTGACATTTACAGGGATTCTAGAAGTCTTTAAATTTCCGGATTTTGCTTTGAATCAAAAATACCCACTGTTTGAGCGTTAGCGAGTTTGGGTATTTTTGATTCGCTTTTTGCAAAATTCAGAAATTTTAAGACTTCTTAATCCCGAAACGGAAAAAAATCCCCCCTAAGCCGGCCAGCCGCCCCCGCCTTTCTCCCTGGCGTACCTTACACCGTACCTTACACAATTACCCTATCCGTTCTCGCCCCCAAGAGCCGCCCGGATAAATCCATCAAACAGCGGATGTGGACGGTTGGGACGGGATTTTAATTCCGGATGCGCCTGGGTAGCAATAAACCAGGGATGGGAGGGAAGCTCGATCATCTCGATAATCCGCCCATCCGGAGATTTGCCGGAGAGCATCAGGCCATGTTTGGTCAGCACTTTCCGGAAATCATTGTTGACCTCATAGCGGTGGCGGTGACGCTCATGGATTGTTTCCTGTCCATAAAGCCGGTAGGCTTGGGAGGCTTTATCCAGTACACAGGGGTAGGAACCTAGCCGAAGAGTACCGCCGATATCCTCGATTCCGTTCTGATCCGGCATCAGATGGATGACAGGATGCGTGGTGGAGGGATTCAGCTCAATGCTGTGGGCATCTTCATACCCGACGACATGGCGGGCAAATTCCACGATGGCCAGCTGCATACCCAGGCATAAGCCGAGGAACGGCACACCATGTTCCCGGGCATAGCGGATGGCAAAAATCTTTCCATCAATACCGCGGTCGCCAAAGCCGCCCGGCACCAGGACGCCCTGGACATCATGAAGCAGCTCTTCAACATTTTCAGGAGTGACCGTCTCAGAATCGATCCAGCGGATATCGACACTGGTGTGATTGGCAACGCCGCCATGCTTCAATGCTTCCACAACAGAGATATAGGCATCATGGAGCTTGGTGTATTTGCCGACTAAAGCGACCGTGACCGTATGCTGTGGATGCTTCCAGGCATCGATCATCCTTTGCCAGTCCTCCAGATCCGGTTCGGGACATTCCAGGTTCAGGCATTCGCAGGCAACCTGGGCTAAATGTTCTTCTTCCATTGCCAGCGGAGCTTCATAGAGAACTTCAACATCCAGATTTTGCAGCACATGCTCTTTAGGGACGTTGCAGAAAAGGGCAATTTTACTGCGAATGGCAGAATCCAGAGGATGCTCACTGCGACAGACTATGATATCCGGCCAGATTCCCATGCTTTGCAGATCCTTGACGCTGGCCTGGGTCGGTTTGGTTTTTAATTCTCCGGAGGCTTTTAAATAGGGGATCAGGGTTACATGAATTAAGATGGCGTTTTGATGGCCGATTTCATGCTGAAACTGACGGATCGCTTCCAAAAAGGGCTGGCTTTCAATGTCACCTACCGTACCGCCGACTTCAATAATGGCAATCTCTGTTTTCTCGGTAGTAAAATTGCGGTGAAAACGGTTTTTTATTTCATTGGTAATATGGGGGATGACTTGGACAGTGCCGCCGCCGAAGTCGCCGCGCCGTTCTTTTTGCAGGACGCTCCAGTAGACTTTACCAGTGGTGACGTTAGAATTTTTAGTGAGACTTTCATCAATGAATCGTTCATAGTGACCTAAATCGAGGTCGGTTTCCGCACCATCATCCGTTACGAATACCTCTCCGTGCTGTACAGGATTCATGGTGCCGGGGTCAATATTGATGTAAGGGTCAAATTTCTGCATGGTGACTTGATAACCGCGGGCCTTTAGCAGCCGCCCAAGCGATGCGGCAGTAATGCCTTTGCCAAGGCCGGATACTACGCCACCGGTGACGAAGACGTATTTTACGGGCATAGAAGAACCTCCTTTTCCGTGAAAACAGAATAGTTATAAAATAACTTGTATATTATACAACCAGACAGAAAGGAAATCCAGAAGTTTTTTGGAAAATTTAAAAATTCATAGATTTTTTATAGGAGCTTTTCTTGATTTCTGGGCAAGTAACAAGTATAATGAAGAATAGTGTGCTTTGATAAAAAGCCCGTGGGAGTACAGAGGCTATCTGGCTTCTGGCAAAAGGGCAGGAGGCAAAGCAGCCGGGAAGAAGAGGTAAGAGGAATAGGAGCGTATATAAAATTATGGACAATAATAATCACCGGCCGCCGGAAAACGGCGGCAACAACAATAAAAACCAAGGCCCCCAGAGTCAAATTGTTGTTATGCTAGTGGCGGCGATCATTACACTGGTGGCTGTGTATATGATGCGCAATATCATGGTAACGGAGGGAAGGGAAGAGGTCAGCTATAATCAGTTTGTAGAAGAAGTGGAGTCCGGGCTAGTTGAGTCAGTGCTGGTGAAGAGCTCGGTGCTGGATATTACCTACAAAGACACTGTGAATGAAAAGAATCCGGCAAAACAATATTATGTCATTCGTCTGAGCTCGGACTGGGATTTTTCCAGCAGGCTTTTGGAGCATGGGGTGGAGATTAAACAGGAGCTTCAGGACAGCAGTGTGCTTTTGGAGAGTATTTTAAGCTTTGTCATCCCGTTTGCCATCATTGTGATTTTTATGAATTTCATGATGAAACGTATGGGCGGCGGTATCATGGGAGTGGGCAAAAGTACGGCGAAAATGTATATGCAGAAGGATACCGGGATCACTTTTGCCGATGTGGCCGGCGAGGATGAGGCCAAGGAATCCCTGGTAGAGCTGGTGGATTTTTTACAGAACCCGGGAAAATATACGCATATCGGGGCCCGTCTGCCGAAAGGAGCGCTGCTGGTGGGACCGCCCGGAACAGGAAAGACGCTGCTGGCGCGGGCAGTTGCCGGTGAAGCTAAGGTGCCCTTCTATTTTCTTTCGGGCTCGGATTTTATGGAGATGTATGTGGGAGTGGGGGCGTCCCGGGTGAGGGATCTCTTCAAACAGGCCCAGCAGACATCGCCCTGTATTATCTTTATCGATGAGGTGGATTCTATCGGGCGCAGCCGCAGCAATTATGGCGGCGGCGGGGAATCGGAACAGCAGCAGACATTAAATCAATTACTTTCCGAGATGGATGGCGTGGATTCGTCCAAGGGGCTTCTGATTCTGGCGGCAACCAACCGGCCGGAAATTCTGGATCCGGCGCTTTTGCGTCCGGGACGTTTTGACAGGCGTATTATTGTCGATAAACCGGATTTAAAAGGCCGGGTGGAGATTTTAAAGGTTCATGCCAAGGATGTTTCTTTGGATGATACGGTAGATTTGGATGCGATTGCCCTGGCAACTTCCGGGGCGGTGGGATCGGATCTGGCCAATATGATCAATGAGGCGGCGATTCTGGCAGTCAAGCATCAGCGGAATGCCGTGTGCCAGAAGGATCTGTTTGAAGCAGTGGAAGTAGTGCTGGTAGGCAAGGAAAAAAAGGATCGGGTGCTGAGCAAGGAAGAGCGGCGTATTGTATCTTATCATGAGGTAGGGCATGCGCTTTTGAGTGCGCTTCAAAAGGATGCGGAGCCGGTACAAAAGATTACCATTGTGCCCCGTACTATGGGCGCCCTGGGATATGTAATGCACGTTCCGGAGGAAGAGAAATATTTAAACAGCCAGAAAGAGATTCAGGCTATGCTGGTGGGGTATCTGGGTGGACGCGCAGCGGAAGAGATTGTGTTCCAGTCAGTGACTACCGGTGCGGCTAATGATATTGAACAGGCGACTCGCCTGGCACGGGCGATGGTCACACAATATGGGATGTCGGAGAAATTCGGATTGATCGGGTTAGCTACTCAGCAGGATCAATATCTGAGTGGACGGACAGTCATGAACTGCGGGGAGGCTACGGCGGCTGAGGTGGACAATGAGGTGATGCGGATCCTCAAGGAATCGTATGAAGAAGCAAAACGGCTGCTGAACGAGAACCGGGAAGTGATGGATGAGATCGCTGAGTTCTTGATTGAGAAGGAGACGATTACCGGCAAAGAGTTCATGGAGATCTTCCGGCGTTGCAAGGGGATTCCGGATCCGGAGGAGAAGAAAGACGAAACGAACAAGGACGAGAAAGTTGAAAACGAGAAAGCCGGGAGCGAGAAAACCGAAGACAATAAAAATCCGGCAGAAGAAAGCCTGACAAAGAAGAATACCGAGATAACGAACAATACGGAAGGAGAAAGCGGCTGGGAAAGCCAGAACAGCCAGGAGGATCTAAAAGATACCGCAGGCTGGACAGAAGTAAAATGAAAACGCTGGATCTGACAAAAGGAAATATTACCAAGACTTTGCTGCAGTTTGCATTGCCCATGATCATGGGCAATCTGCTGCAGCAAATGTATAATGTGACGGACACTTTGATTGTGGGCCGGTATATTGGGAGAGAAGCGCTGGCTGCGGTGGGTTCCGCCTACACGCTGATGACGTTTCTCAATTCTATTTTATTGGGATTTTGTATGGGGAGCGGAGTGATGTTCTCTGTCTGTTATGGCAGACGGGATCTGGATCGGATGAAGCAGGGGATGTTTTTGTCCTTTGTGATGATCGGTGCTCTCACATTGGTGATGAACGGAGCCGTATTTTGGGGGCTGGACGGGATTCTGGTGTTTTTGCAGGTGCCGGAGGAGGTCTATGGGATGATGCGGCAATATCTGTGGATTATCTTCTGGGGGATTACAGCGATATTTGTCTATAATTATTTTGCTTCTCTGTTGCGGGCACTGGGGAATTCTGTCGTACCGCTCGTATTCCTGGGAGTGTCGGCCGTGTCCAATATTGTGCTTGACCTGGTATTTGTGTTGGTGTTTCATCGGGGGATTGCCGGGGCGGCAGAAGCTACCGTATTGGCACAGGTTTTTTCGGGTGTCGGCATCTGTCTGTATACTCTGGTGTGTTTCCCGGAGTTCCGGCCGGGGGTGCAATGGATGAGATGGGATTTTGGAGTGATGAGAGAGATTTTCCATCTGTCGTTTTTGACCAGTGTACAGCAATCGGTGATGAATTTCGGCATATTGATGGTTCAGGGACTGGTCAATAGCTTTGGGCCGGTGGTAATGGCGGCTTTTGCGGCGGCAGTGAAGATTGACTCTTTTGCCTATATGCCGGTACAGGATTTTGGCAATGCCTTTTCTACATTTGTGGCTCAGAATTATGGGGCAGAAAAGCGGGAGCGGATTGACAAGGGTATCCGCAGTGCAGGTTTTTGTACCCTTTTCTTTTGCCTGATGATTACGGCAGGCGTTTGTCTGTTTGCCAGGCAGCTTCTGTTGATTTTTGTTCGTCCGGAAGAGACAGAGGTTTTGGCAGTCGGAATCGAGTATCTGCGGATAGAAGGAGCTTTTTACTGCCTGATTGGATTTTTATTTCTGTTCTATGGATATTTTCGTGCCATGAGAAGGCCGGGAATGTCCGTTATACTGACGATCATTTCACTGGGGACCCGGGTAGTGCTGGCGTATACTTTGTCAGCAATACCATGGATTGGGGTAAAGGGGATCTGGGCGTCGGTGCCGATCGGATGGTTTTTGGCAGATGTGGCAGGGCTTTGGGCCGCAAATCGGGGAGAGAATACGATAAAAGGTGGATGACAGAAAGATTTCATCGTGCATGACGGATGTCATTAAGTTTATCTCTGAGAATACTTATCCAGAGAACAAGGGGAGGAAAGCGGCGGGAAATGGTCTGCCGCTTTCCTCCCCTTGTTCTCTGGCGTACCTTCTGAGAAAATTAACTAAATGACATTGAGGCTTTTCCTGATACAGCGAAACCGATCAGGAAAAGCCGGGCTATGATTATCCGGAAATATTGATAGTTTTTACAATTTCAATAAAATCCCGGAAGTATTGGGGCATATAGATTCCCTTGCGCCATATAAGGTATACCTCAGTTGCCGGATATTGGTTATCGACAGAATAAATCTGCAGAGGAAGGTTTTTCGTGTAATTCATATAGGTTTCAATGAAAAAGCATACGCCGCAGCCACGGGCGACCAACTCCAGCGCTGCCTGAATACTTCGGGTGATGAGCAGTATTTTTGGGGAATAGCCGGCGGCAGCGAATGCTTTTTCAGCAGTCATGCGCGTATGCTGTCCAGGCTGTTGCAGGATAAAATATTCATCTTTTAAATGTGACAGATCAATGGACGGGTAATTTTGCCCGTTATGGGAAGACGGGCCTATCCTTTTGTGGCAGGCAGGGGCGGCGAGGTATAAACGATCAGTCCGAATATGGCATTTAACCGTGTTAGGAATGTCTTCTTCGGACATGGTGAGAGCAAAGTCTACTTTATTTTCGGTGATTAGATTTCTTAATTTATCCGAATGTTCTTCAAAAACAGAAATTTGGACATGGGGATACATTTTGAGAAAATCGGGTATTACCTGGGGAAGAATATAGGGACTTCTCATAAGTGGCAAAGCAAAGCGCAGCCGTCCGGATTGCTGGTTTTGCCAGTCTGTAATTTCATGAGTAAGTTGTTGTTCCAGTTCTTCCGTGAGCAGGGCATAATGGAGAAAGCGTTCTCCCTCATAGGTAGGGATAAGCGTATGGCCGATATTATTAAAAAGTGCGAAGCCAAGTTTTTTTTCAAGGGTATTGAGAAATTTACTCAGGGCAGGCTGGGAAATATACAGGGATTCAGCCGCCCTTGTTATATTTCTGTAATTATTGATTGCCAATAGATAATTCATGGTTCGGTTGCTGAAAATTTCTTTATCCATAAAAACTCCTGTCATTGATACAATATTATTAAGCAATTTTCTCAGAAGATACACCATGGAAAAAGGAGCGGGAAGCAGCGGGAAATGGTCCGCCGCTTTTTCCAGTTTCGGGATCAAGAATTCCTAAAATCCCTGCAAAGTCAAAATCCACAGACCATTTCCCAATATCATTAAATTTATCTCTGGGAATACTCAGCCAGGGAAAAAGGAGCGGGAAGAGGCGGGAAATAGTCTGATGATTTTGACTTTGCAGGGATTTAGAAGTCCTTAAATCTCTGAGTTTTGCGTGGAAACGAAAATCCACTCTGTCTGAGCGAAGCGAGTTTGGGGATTTTCGTTTCGCTTTTCGCAAAAATCAGAGATTTTAGGAATTCTTGATCCCGAAACCGGAAAAAGCAGCAGACTATTTCCCACCTCTTCCCGCTTCTTTTTTCCTGGCGTACCTTCTGGGAGAATTAACTTAATGACATTGGGCCATTTCCTGCTTCTTTTTCCATGGCTGAGTATTCTCAAAGAAAAGCTTAATGACATTGGTCATTGATATGCTTTTTAATAATAACTAATAGTTATGAAATATATAAAATAAAATAGTTTGTAATTATTATACACACCGGTTATAATGAAGTCAAACAGAAAAATCAAATGAGCATAAGGAGGCAAAATGGAAAGAAAAATACCATGTACTTATATGCGGGGAGGAACCAGCAAAGGCTGCTTTTTCCTGGCATCGGATCT
Organism: uncultured Lachnospiraceae bacterium; assembly: GCA_910588125.1. Classification (GTDB taxonomy): domain Bacteria; phylum Bacillota; class Clostridia; order Lachnospirales; family Lachnospiraceae; genus Brotaphodocola. The sequence goes on along the minus strand of CAJUPI010000029.1, from coordinate 27,730 downwards.
TCCGGAAAATACCGGGGAGAGGGATGAATGGCTTCTGAAGATTTATGGGAGTCCGGATGCAAAGCAGATCAATGGTATGGGAGGAGCCACACCAACGACGAGCAAAGCGGCAATCATCCGCAAAAGCGACAGGCCGGATGCAGACATCGATTATCTGTTTTGCCAGATTGGGATAGATACATCTATGGTAGATATTTCTATGAATTGCGGAAATATTTCTTCGGCAGTCGGTCCCTATGCGGTGGATCAGAAACTGGTAGAAGCGAAAGAACCAGTTACAGAGGTACGGATTTATAACGTAAATACAGGAAAGATAATTTTGGCAAGAGTTCCGGTCCGGAATGGAAAGTTTGAACCAGAGGGAAGTTATGCGATTGACGGGGTTCCGGGGCTGGCGTCAAGAATTGATTTGGTGTTTCAAAAGCCGCAAGGAGCTGTTACAGGAAAAGTACTGCCGACCGGCAATCCGCTGGATTTTCTGGAAATCGGAGGAGAAAGGATAGCGTATTCTTTTGTAGATGCGGCGAATCCCATCGTTTTTATTCGTGGTGATTCTCTGGGCTTAAAGGGAACGGAGACGCCGGCCCAGTATGAAGCGCTGGGGAATATTAGGGACATTAAGCAGAAGATAGAGATCATACGTGGGACGTGTGCGGTGACGGCAGGCTTGGCGCAAAAGCCGGGAGACAATCCAGTGCTGCCCAAGGTATCAATCTGTTCCGGACCAGAAACTTATTCCGGCAGCGACGGAAGGCTGGTGAGGAAAGAGGACGCAGATATCATGGCACGTTTTATCACTCTGAACGGGAAGATGAATCCTTCTTTTGCGGGGACAGCCGGGGTATGTACGGCTGTGGCGGCCAATATACCAGGGACTATTGTACATGAGATTGTATGCGCCGGGCAAGGAAGAAGAGAAAAGTTTGAAATCATTCGCATTTCCCACCCCTGTGGAATCATGGAGATCGGGACAGAGTTCGCTAAAAATCAAAGTGGCAGCCCGGAGATTGAAAGCTGTATTCTGGGACGTACAGCGAGAAAAATCATGGATGGTTTTGTCTATATCTGCACAGATTACCCTCAGTGAACAAGGGAATACACGGTTCAGCGCCGTAGATTTGTGATTCTGCGGCGTTACTGTCGCTCAGCGTACGTCCAGTACGCTTCGTTTCCACGCAAACCTCAGGGATTTAAGAACTCCTAAATTCCTGCAAGGCCAAAAGCGGCAGACCATCTCCCGCCTCTTCCCGCTCCTTTTTCCCTGGCGTACTTTTTGACCCTGGTATCATATAATTTAGACAGAGATATTGCGTTAATAATGCAAATCTCTGTTTTTTTGACTACATATAATAACTAAAAGTTATGAAAAATATGAAAATAAATAGCTTGAAATTGTAAAAATGGCATTTTATAATTGTTGTATGCAAAAGAGGTTATCATGATATAAACCGGAAAAAAGGAAGGAGGCAGCAAATGGGATACGTTGGCAAGGTAGGATTTTGCATCGGGGAGGATTTTAAAAGAGAAACGGATCCGAAAATTTTTGAACGTATGAAGAGAATTGGCACGCCGGCGCTAAGTGATGGCATGAATCGCTTTAATACTTTAGATCCGGAAATCAAGCCGATCATAAACGGCTGCTGTATTGCAGGCCAGGCTTTCACACTCAGGCTTCGGGCAGCTGATAATCTGATGCTTCACAAAAGCCTGGGATTGCTGAAAAAGGGCGACGTCCTGATGGTTGATACCTGTGGATGCAAAAATTATTCCATTTTGGGAGAATTGATCGCAACAGCCGCGTTTAAACAGGAAATCGCCGGTATTGTGATAGATGGAGGGATTCGTGATATTTGCGAATTAAGGGAGGCAGGATTTCCTGTTTTTACAAGGTTTATTACGCCTGCCGTAGGGGATAAGGATGGTCCCGGAGAAATCAACCGGCTGATCAGCTGCGGCGGAGTTCCGGTAGCTCCGGGAGATTATGTATTGGCGGATGACAATGGCATCGTAGTGGTTCCTAAGGATCTTTTAAACGAAGTATTGGCAGCAGGGGAAAAGAAACGGGAGAGCGATCAAAAAAGAATGGAGGAAATAGAGGCGGGGGTGATTGTCAAACCGGTTACCGATGAGATATTAAGAAAAAAGGGTATAATAACAGGAAACAGTAAGAAAGGCGAGGAGGGCCAGAAATGATCCAGGATGAGAGAGTACTGATAATCAGCGCTCATGCAGCAGACTACGTGTGGAGAAGCGGCGGTACGATTGCCAATTATATTAACGCCGGGGCAGCAGTCAGCGTTGTGGTTCTTAGCTGTGGAGTGCGTGGAGAATCGAATGATTTATGGAAACAGCAGGATCAGACCAGTGAGCGGGTGGAAGCAATCCGGACAGAAGAAACGACAAAGGCGGCATCCGTGCTTGGTATTAAGGATTTGGAAATATGGCATAATCAGGATTATCCGATAATATTTGATGCTGTGATGGAGGAACGGTTAGTCAGAAAAATAAGGGGATTCCGGCCAACGATAGTGATTTCCCACGATAAAAAGGATGTGCTGAATTTTGATCATAACAATGTAAGTGATTTTGTTTGGCGATGCTGCATTATGGCGAACTCGAAGGGTGTGATTCTCGATGGCACTGTGCCGACCAAACAGATGCGCATCTACGGTTTCGAGCCTCATCAAACGGAATTGTCAGGATATATGCCGGCAATTTTGATTGACATTACAGATACATATGAGCAGAAGGCAGAAGCAATGAACTGTTTTAAAGCACAGGGGCATTTGATTCAGTATTATTCGAACCGCAGTGCGATGAGGGGAAATCATGCCAGACGATGGTCAGGAACACAAGAGTGTAAATATGCAGAAAGCTTTTGTACCTTTGCTCCTATTGTAAGTAAAGAATTATATTAGAAAAGATCAGAAACCATAAATACACATACCTGTTTGTGCTGTGAAACAAACAGAACGGAGGAAACGATGAAAAAACAAAGAATTATGGTAGTAAGTTCTCATGCTCTGGATTTTTTATGGAGATGCAGCGGAACGATGGCGCAGTATGCGAAGAATGGAAGTCCGGTAAAGGTCGTGTGCCTGTCATATGGCGAGCGGGGAGAATCAAATCCTGTGTGGAAAAAAGAGCCGGATATCGGTGAGGAAGCGGTAAAACAGATAAAGAAAAAAGAAGCAGAGGAAGCAGCCGCCATTCTAGGTGCCCGGATTGATTTCCTGGATTTTGGGGATCATCCCATGATCAGCAGCCAGGAAAAGATCATGAAGCTGACAGAGCTTATTATGGAATTCCAGCCGACCATTCTTCTCACCCATATGAATACGGATGTACTAAATCCGGATCATGCCACGGCCAGCAACATTGCCCTTTCCGCATTGCGCTGTGCTCACGGCTTTGGAACGCTGCCGGGCCATACCCCATGTAAGCATGTGGATGTTTTTATGTTTGAGCCTGCGCAGCCGGATATTCAGGGATTTCGGCCAGACACTTATATTGATATTACAGATGTGATGGAAATCCGTGACAAGGCCATGGAGACGGTGGCCTCTCAGTACTATCTTCCTGCTTTTTATAGAGAACGCTCTTCTTACCGGGGTGGCCTGGTAAGACGTCATGCAGAAAAAGATGAAATTCAATATGCGGAGGCATTTGTGCGTATGAATCCATACATTGACAAGGAGTTCTGCTGAATGTGCGGGAGGTGAGTCACAGATGAAACAGGAACGGCTCATGATTATTGGATGTCATGCCCTGGATTATCTTTCCAAAAGCGGCGGGGCGATTGCTCAGTGTATGAAAAATGGCGGAACCGTCAAAGTAGTATGCTTAACATGCGGAGAAAGAGGAGAAGCAAATGCTATTTGGAAAGAAGGAGATAGGGTAACAGAAGCGTATGTGAGGGAGAGAAAGCGCTCAGAGGCACAGCGGGCAGCATCAATTCTCGGGGCAGATATTGAATTTATGGATTTCAGGGATCATTGCCTGGAGATGACACAGGATAAAGTGATGGCGATAAGTGAATTAATCCGTGAATTTGCCCCTACGGTTTTTTTGACACATTTTATGACGGATCAGGCGAATCCCGATCATATGGTAGCCGGGAGAATGGCGTTATATGCCCTTGCTTGTGTCTGTGAGGGAGAGCTGTATCAGGAAAGCCAACTGACGAGGCCGCAGATTTTCTTGTTTGAACCGGCAAAGCCAGACATGGAAAAATTCAATCCGGATACTTATATAGATATCACAGAAGTAATGGATCAAAAAAAGCAGGCTATGGCATGTGTGGAAACACAGAAATATCTGATTCCTGTTTGTGAAGAACGGGATACTTATCGCGGAACACTGATTCGGCTGCTTACGGGAAACAGAGAAATTCAATATGCGGAAGGTTTTCTGAGAGTTACCCCTTATATTGGCAAAAGTCTGAGTTGAGCGATAACAGGTAAGGTCCATAAGGAGGACGGATATGAGAGAAAAGGCATTTGCTGTGTTCTTTTTTGGAATCGGCGCTCTGATAGACGGAATGGTATTGGCAGAGCACTATACGATATGGGGGGAATATTCACCAGGAACCGGTTTTTTTCCATTGCTGATCGGTACATTGCTGATGCTTGCCAGTGTAATAATGGCGATTCAGACAGCAAAAGGGACATATGGCTCCCCCAAAACAAAGCCGGACAGGAAAAAAATAAAAGATATGGCTGCTTTTGCTGGCATTGTATTGGTGAGCCTTTTATTGACGGATTTGGTCGGGCTGATCGTATCTTTGTTCCTGGTTTTTGCTTTGATTATGCTTATTATTTATCGATATTCATGGTGGTATAGCCTGTTGGTTTCTGCCGTTTCGATCGGAATCATCTATTTGGTGTTTGTTGTTGGTTTTTCAATTCGGTTTCCGGTTGGCGTATTCGGATTTTAGGAGGTGAAGAAATGTCAGAACTATTGGCTTCTCAGATCCAGGGGTTCGTAACAATATTAAATCCATTGACACTTTTATTTCTGCTGATCGGCGTCTGTCTGGGATCTGTGATTGGCGCGCTTCCCGGAATGGGGACGGCAGCGGGAACATCGGTTTTACTTCCTCTTACTTTAAGTTTGTCTCCGGTCAATGGAATGGTCATGCTTTCGGGCATCTATTACGGAACGCATTTTGGTGGTGGAATTACGGCGATTTTGCTGAACATACCAGGGACGCCGGGGGCTGCGATCACCGCGTTAGACGGCTATGGTATGATTCGAAGGGGCAGAGGAGGGGCAGCACTTGGCATGTCCCAGCTTGCTTCCTTTTGCGGGGGGATGATTTCCACCCTGGTTTTAACCTTTACTGGAGTTTCCTTAGCGGCGTATGCACTGAAATTTGGCCAGGCAGAATACTTTGCCTTGACGGTTATGGGGCTTCTGCTGGTAACCAGTGTGACGGGAGATTTTCCCGTTAAAGGATATTTGATGCTGTTATTTGGGCTTGCGTTGGGATTTGTGGGCCTTGACAAGGTGTCAGGGGTTAGGCGGTTTACTTTCGGAAATATTTTTCTTACCGACGGTATTTCTGTCGTTACGGTTTTGATTGGTTTGTTTGGTTTTAGTGAAATTTTATTTACTTTGGAGAAGGATGCTGCCGATGCTTATGAATCCTTGAGAATGAATCAGATCCGTGTACGGGATCTGGTGCTTAATAAAAAAGATTTGAAGGATTCCCTGCCGGCGATATTGCGGGGGACAGTGATCGGTTTTGTAGTCGGTGCGCTTCCCGGGGCAGGGGCAACCATTGCCACGGTGATGGGATATTCATACCAGAAGAATAAAAGCCCGAACAAGGATATTTATGGAGACGGGGCAATCGACGGCATTGCGATATCGGAGGCTTCCAACAATGCCACCACCAGCGGGGCGATGGTGCCGATGCTTGCCCTGGGGATTGCCGGATCCTCTACGACAGCGATTTTACTGACAGCGCTTTCCATGTATGGAATACAGACCGGACCACAGTTATTTACATCAAGCGGCGATCTGGTATGGGCATTGATTGCCAGTGTCTATATTGGAAATATACTGGTAGTTTTGTTTAACATAGCGTTTATTCCTTCTTTTGCCAGATTTCTTGCAGCGGCGGAACGATTTCTTGTGCCAATCATCGCTGTGGTTTGTATTGTCGGTGTCTATTCGTTAAAGAATCGTATGTTTGAAGTCTGGATCATGTTGTTGTTTGCCATTCTTGGCTATTTCCTGAAAAAAGCAGATTTTCCGGCATTGCCGTTGGTTCTCGGGCTGATTCTTGGCCCCACCGCCGAGGCAGCGTTCCGGAAAGCCATGATTCAGTCAGGCGGCAGATTTACGGTGTTTTTTACCCGCCCGCTTAGTTGTTGTATGTTTGCGATTTGTATTTTTGCGGTAATATTCTAGATTATAAGAACGGTTAAGAAGCAGAACAGCAGGCTTTTGTGAAAAGGAGAACAATAATGAAAAAGAGAACAATGATGAAAAAGATGATAGCGATCCCCATGATTGGTATGCTGACATTTGCGGCAGCCGGATGTGGCGCCGGGGAAAAGCCGGCTCCGGCCCCTTCCAAGGAGGTATCGTCTGGAGAAACCACGGGTGAAACAGAGATACAGGAGTATTCCACAGATAAGATCACCTGCTTTGCTGTATTTAATGTGGGAGGCGGAGTGGATACTTTTGGACGCCAGATGACGAAGCTGTTGAAAGATACCGGGATTTGGAACGGAACTTTTATTTATGAGAACGTGGGAGGAGCATCCGGGCAGGTAGGAACGACGCAAATTGTTGAACAATACAATGGAAATCCGGATTATATTCTGCCCACATCCGATAATTCTCTTCAAGTGGCATATTTGAACCGGCTGGAAGACGGATATGGATTTCGGGATTTGAGTACCGTTTGTCGTCTGTATTGTGAATATCGTGTTTATTGTACGGCACCCAGTACCGGCATTACTTCTTTGGAGGATTTGAAGGAGCGTGCATCTGCGGAGGACATTATCGGTTCAACCTCCGGCGAGGGAGGAGCTTCCCATATTGCGCTGGCTGGACTGGCAGATTCCATGGGAATTAATATTCGTTGTGTCCCTTATGGAGATGATGAGGACATTGTGGCAACCCTGTCTGGCGAAGCCCATATAGGATGTCTGGGATCGAATGAGGCAATCACTTATATTGAATCCGGAGACTTAATTCCACTTGCCGTTGCAGCCCCTGAGCGGTTGAATGCAGAATCCGTGAAGAATGTTCCTACTTGTAAGGAACTGGGGTACGATATAGAATTTGGGACTTCCCGGGGCTTTGCCATGCCAGGAGATGTTGACAGGCAGGTATTGGAATATTGGGCCGGTTTGTTTGAACAATTATATGAGACAGAGGAATTCAAACAATATGTGCAGGATGCCGGCGCAACACCGGCTTATTTGGGGCCGGATGAATTTCGGGAGGCGAATGAGGAACAAACAGAAAAAAGTATTGAAATTTTGGAGAAAATAGGCTTTTATAAGTGAATTTGATGGTTTCGGAAGGTACGCCTTGCAGAAAGGAGCGGGAAAGGGCCGTCTGTCAGGATTTTTGCCATTTGCAGGATTTCTCAATCCCGAAACGGCAAAAATCCTGACGGACGGCCCTTTCCCGCTCCTTCTTGCAAGTCTGAATATTTTTAGAAGCAAGGTTAATGGCAGATGTTGTTATTCAGCGGCGGCTTTTTTTAGGGCTCGTTCAATTGCCTGTAACAATACCTGGGAGGTATAGCGGCTTTCTTCTGGGTAGGTCAGATTCTGGGTGGACTGGGTGTCACAGATTTGCTGGGTGAGATTTTGCAGTGACGGTTGTACCAGGGGATACATTGTGGCGACAGAATCGCTTAAGGATACCATGGAGATGGAATTGATGTGGCTGGCATCCACGGCGACTTCTACATTGACCTCCTGGGAACCGAGCTTTAGCGAGGCGGAATAAACGCCGGGTATGTAGAGCACCTGATCGCTTGAGGCAGGTGCGTCGTCTCCTTTTCCTGGCCGGAACATGATAAAAAGTAACATGACCAGCAAAATGCCCAGGCCGATGAAGATAGCAGTGTATATGATCTCTTTCATTCGCAGGACGACGATTTTGGTTCTTGAACTCATAGATTGCCCTCCGGGGTAGGTTTGATATAATCTATTCCCGGCAGGATGGATTTATGAACGAATCCATGATCCAATGTCATTAAGTTGATTTTTGCAGAAGGTACGCCAGGGAACAAGGAGCGGGAAGGAGCGGGAAAGGGTCTGCTGATTTTTCCGGTTTCGGGATTAAGAATTCCTAAAATCCCTGATTTTTGCGAAAAGCGAAACGAAAATCCCCAAACTCGCTTCGCTCAGACAGAGTGGATTTTCGTTTCACTGCAAAACTCAGGGATTTAAGGAATTCTAAATCCCTGCAAAGTCAAAATCAGCAGGCCCTTTCCCGCTCCTTCCCGCTCCTTGTTCCCTGGCTGAGTATTCTCAGAACTAAGCTTAATGACATTGATCCATTTTTCTGCTTTTCTTTTATGGCAGATGTTTTTTCTAATTTGTTGAAAAAGAGGCGGTTAGATGGTAAAATTTTAGATAAAGTGAAAATACGGGGAGAATGATATGGCGTTACAATTGATTTTGGGCGGTTCCGGTTCGGGAAAGACCAGTTATTTATATGATATGATGATTCGTGATTCGATGGAGCATCCAAAGCAGCGGTATTTTATTCTTGTGCCGGAGCAGTTTACGATGCAGACGCAGAAGGATATCGTGACCCTCCATCCGAATCATGGGACCATGAATATTGATATTGTCAGCTTTCAGCGGCTGGCGTACCGGGTATTTGAGGAGCTGGCGGTGGAGAATTTGCAGGTGCTGGACGATATGGGAAAATCGATGGTGCTGCGCAAGGTAGCGGCGCAGAAGCGCCGGGAGCTGGTATTGTTTCAGGGACATTTGAACCAGACAGGCTTTGTCAATCAGCTCAAATCGATGCTGTCGGAGTTTTATCAGTATGGCATCACGCCGCAGATTCTGCGGGAGCTGGCTGAGATGGCAAAAACTCCGCTTTTCCGACAAAAGCTTAAGGATTTTGCAGTGATGTTTGAGGGCTTTCAGGAGTATATTGCCGGACATTATATTACGACGGAGGAGGTGCTGGATGTCCTGTGCCGGGTACTGCCGCGTTCAGAGATTGTGAAGAACAGTGTGATTGCACTGGATGGGTATACGGGATTTACACCGGTACAATACCGGATTTTGGAGTTTTGCCTGCTTTATGCCCGCCAGGTGATGGTAACCGTGACTGTGGATCAGGAGGCATCGGCATATGGGGCAGCCGGGATGCAGAATCTTTTTTATATGAGCAGCCGGATGGTGGGACGGTTGGCAGGGCTGGCTAAGGAGTGCCAAGTGGAGAAGCTGGCGGATGTGTGGCCGGGGAGTGAGGGGGTGCCGGCTCGCCGCGTTTCGCGTTTTTTAGAGAGCCCGGAGCTTGGCTGGCTGGAGGGGAATCTGTTTCGTTACCGGAGAAGCAGTTATGAGGGCGAGAATACGGGGAGCCTGGAATTGTACCAGGGGAATAACCCGGCGGGAGAGATCGCCCATGTGGTACACCGGATTCAAAAGCTGTTGCGAGAAGAGGGGCTGCGTTATCGGGATCTGGCAGTAGTAACCGGGGATCTGGCAGGGTACGGCAAGGAGATTGCCCATCAGTTTGAGCAGAATCAAATTCCTTTTTTTATGGATGATAAGAAGAGCGTGCTGGACAACCCGATGGTAGAGCTGATCCGGGGGGCGCTGGAAGCGATCCAAAAGGATTTTTCCTATGAAAGTGTGTTCCGCTATCTGCGTACTGGCTTGGTGACGGAGGATCGGGAGATGCTGGATCGGATGGAAAATTATGTGATTGCCATGGGAATTCGCGGGTGGAAGCGATGGAGCGAACCATGGGAATGGACGTATCGGGAAGCAGCGAATCTGAATCTGGCGGAGTTGAATGCGTTTCGGGAGCAGGTGATGGAGCCATTGTTTGTGCTTAAGGAGGCATTATCCCAAAAGCCGCTCTCGGTGGCAGATATGGTGCAGGCTTTGGGAGTGCTTTTGGAGAAATGCCAGGTCAGGGAAAAGCTGGAGGCATATCAGGAATATTTTTCGGCGCGGCAGGAGTACCGGCTGGCAAAAGAATATGGCCAGGTTTATGAACGAGTGGCGGAGCTTTTGGCGCGTCTGGCGGATCTGCTGGGAGAGGAGCAGGTGAGCCGGAAGGGATTTATGGAGATTTTGGATGCTGGTTTTGGAGAGATCTCTGTGGGGGTGATTCCGGCGACTGTTGACCGGGTGGTGGTGGGAGATATCACCCGTACCCGGCTGGCCCATGTGAAGGTGCTGTTCTTTGTAGGGGTCAATGACGGAATCGTGCCGATGAAAAAGGATAGCAAAAGCCTGCTCTCAGATCCGGAGCGGGAATTTTTTGGCAGACACCGGCTGGAGCTGGCGCCAACGGCGAGGGAAGACAGCTTCCGGCAACGGTTTTATCTGTATCTGGTGATGACGAAGCCTTCCAGAAAGCTGATCCTTTCTTATGCTAATGTAGGAGGAGACGGGAGAAGCCGGAGACCTTCTTATTTGATTGGGGAGATCGGCAAAATGTTTCCGGAGCTGGTATGTCAAAGTACGGATGGCGGCAGTTCGGAGGAAATCTATTCGGCGGAGGAGGCCAGACAACAGCTGGTAGCTGGGCTGCGGCGATATCGGGACAGGCCGGGGAAGACGGAAGCGGCCGATGAAGAAACCCTTAAATTTCTGGAACTGTTTCGCTGGTTTTTGCAGTCGGAGGAGCATCGGGAGGAGGCTTTGCGCCTGGCGGAAGCGGCGTTTACGTGTTATGAGAATCAGGGGATCGGCCATGCGGTGGCACGCGCCTTATATGGCAATATTTTGAGCGGCAGTGTGACGAGGCTGGAACAATATGCTGCCTGTGCCTATGCTCATTTTTTGCAATACGGCCTGGAGTTGATGGAGAGGCGGCGTCATGAGCTGGCGGCGGCGGACATCGGCAACCTGTTTCATGATTCGATTGATCTTTGCTTTCGGAAAATGAAGGAGGAGGGACGGGACTGGCGCACCATCACAGAGGAAGAGCGGACGGGGCTGGTGCAGTCCTGTGTGGCACAGGTGACGGAGGAATATGGCAATACCATCCTCAAAAGTACCGCGCGCAATGCCTATCTGACCCGGCGGGTAGAACATATCACACAGCGGACAGTGTGGGCGCTTCAGCAGCAGATTGTGCGAGGGGATTTTTTGCCGGTGGGATTCGAGGTGAGCTTCTCGGCGGCAGATAACCTGGCGGCGATGAAGATTCCGCTGTCGGCAGATGAGGCACTGCATCTAAAGGGGCGTATTGACCGTCTGGATCAGTGTGAGGACGGCGAGAAGGTTTATGTGAAGATTATCGATTATAAGTCCGGCAGCACCAGCTTTGATCTGGCGGCGATTTATTATGGCCTGCAGTTACAGCTGGTGGTCTATATGGATGCAGTGATGGAGATGACAAAGCGGAAATATCCGGGGAAAGAGGTGATCCCGGCCGGGATTCTCTACTACAATATTTCGGATCCGCTGGTGGAAAAAAAAGGAGAGCCGCATGAGGAGGAGGTCAATGCTGAGATTCTGCGTCAACTGCGGATGAACGGGTTGATCAATAGCGAGCTGGAGGCGATTCATCATCTGGATCGCACGATAGAAAAAGAATCCGATATCATTCCGGTGGTATTAAAGGACGGGGCGGTGCAGGAGGGCAAGTCTTCGGTGGCGAACCGCGAACGTTTCGAACGGCTGCGCCGGTATGTGCATGAGAAAGTAAAAGGTGCGGGCCGGGAGATTTTGGATGGCGAGATTGGTGTGGAGCCGTATAAAAGCGGGCAACGGACAGCGTGTGATTACTGCCCTTACCACGCGGTATGCGGATTTGACAAAAAGACCTCCGGCTATGAGTACCGGAGGCTCAAAGGAAAAAAGGCAGAGGAGATCTGGGAGGAGCTATGTCGGTAAACTGGACAAGAGAACAAATGCAGGTGATTGAGAGCCGGGGGAGCAATCTGCTGGTCAGTGCGGCGGCCGGAAGCGGCAAGACGGCGGTGCTTGTGGAGCGGATTATCCGTATGGTCACCGAGGGGGAGCAGCCTCTGGATATCGATCGCCTGCTGGTGATGACATTTACCAATGCGGCGGCGGCAGAGATGAGGGAGCGGATCGGGGCGGCCATCGAGAAGAAGCTGGAAGAACGGCCGCTGGATGAGCATCTGCAGATGCAGGCGGCGTTGGTGCATCATGCACGGATCACGACGATTGACAGTTTCTGCTTGGATTTGATCCGCAATCACTTCGACCTGCTGGATCTGGATCCGGCGTTTCGGATTGGCGACGAAGGGGAGCTTTTGTTGCTGCGCGGCGACGTGATGCAGGAGCTGCTGGAGGATTATTATACGGACGGCGGGGAGCGGTTTGTGCGTTTTGTGGAAACCTATGCCCGCGGGAAAAGCGATGCAGGGATTGAGGATATCATTTTACAGGTATACACCTTTTCGCAGAGCAATCCTTATCCGCAGGAATGGTTTTTGCAGTGCCGGCGGGAGCTGGGATCAGCGGACGGCAAAACCGGAAGTGAAGAGGAAAAAACGGCAGAGAGAGGGGAGCAGACAGGAAAACCGCAAACGGCGGCGAAGTGGAAGCAGGTAGAGAGCCTTGCCTGGATGCAGTTTCTGATAGCGGATATCCGGAGGCAGGCGGGAGAATTGTCGCAGCAGATCCGCGAAGCGCTTTTTGTGTGCCGTGAGGATGAGTTTTTGGGAGTTTATGCGCCGATGCTGGAGCAGGATATCAGGCAGCTGGAGGAAATCAGCCGGGCAGAGAATTTTATGGAGCTTTATACTTGTGTGTCGGCCATTGCCTGGGCGCGTCTGGCAGCTGTGCGCAGCAAAGAGGCGGATCCGGAGAAGAAAGCATTGGTGACAGGCTGTCGGGAACGGGTGAAAAAGGCTGTCACAAAAATGCGGGAGATGATCGGTTTTGCACAGCCGGATGAGATGCTTCGTGAGCTGGCGGCGACGCGGGAGCCGGTGGAGATGCTTTTAGAGCTGGCGGAGGAGTTCGCCCGGCGCTATCAGGAAAAGAAGCAGGAGCGCAATTTGGTGGATTTTAATGATCTGGAGCATGAAGCGCTGAAGGTGCTGATCCGGCAGGAAGAGGGGAAGATCGAATATACAGAGGCGGCGGATGAAATCAGCCGTCAGTTTGAGGAAGTTTTGGTGGATGAATATCAGGATAGCAACCTGGTGCAGGAAGCGCTTCTGCTGGCAGTGTCGCAGGAACGGTTTGGCAGGCCCAATGTATTTATGGTGGGAGATGTCAAACAGAGCATCTATAAATTCCGCCTGGCAAGGCCGGAGCTGTTTCTGAAAAAATATCATACTTATGAGAACTATGATCAGGCATCCGGCACGGACAAAAAGATTGAGCTGCATCAGAACTTCCGGAGCCGGGATAAGGTGCTGGCAGGAATCAATGACGTATTTTACCGGGTGATGACAGAGAATCTGGGGAATATCCGCTATACGGAGGAGACGGCACTGCATCCGGGAGCGGTGTTTCCAGATATTGCTGGCGGGGGGAATCCGGACGATTCCAAAGGTGAAAAGGGCCAGGAAGAACGGCAGGAGAGTACAGAGGCTCAAAGCAAAAGGGTAGCGGGCTTTCCTGAGCTGTTGGTGATGGACACCGGTGCGGAGGCATTTTCCGGCCTGGATGAGGAAGCAGCAGATTTTACGGCAAGGGAACTGGAGGCAAAGCTGATTGCCGCAAGGATCCGGGAACTGACAAACCCGCAAAAGGGGTTGCAGATTTGGGATAAAAGACTAAACAAAACCGGTGGATACCGGACGGCGCAGTACCGGGATATGGTGATTTTACTGCGGAGCACAGCGGGCTGGACGGAGAGTTTTTTGTCTGTGCTGATGAATGAAGGGATTCCGGCCTGTGCTGATTCACGGATGGGATATTTTGCCACTACAGAGGTGGAGATTGTGCTGAGCCTGCTGGCGGTAATTGACAATCCGATGCAGGATATCCCTCTGGCGGCCGTATTGAAATCCCCGATAGTAGGAGTGACCGATCCGGAACTGGCGCGGTTGCTGGCCGGTTATCGGAAAAACATCAAAAAAAGGCAGGATCGCGGAATATATGCGGCGGTGGCGTGCTTTATGGAGGAGGATACCGTAGATCAGAAGCTGAGAAAGAAGCTTCAACGTTTTCTGGCGCTGCTTTGGCAGTTTCGGGCGGAGAGCACGTATTTGCCGGTACACGAGCTGATCTATCGAGTATATGAGGAAACGGGATATTATCATTATGTGTCAGCTATGCCGGCTGGGGAGACGCGTAAGGCCAATCTGGATATGCTGGTGGAGAAGGCGTCAGATTATGAAAAAACCAGCTACAAGGGGCTGTTCCATTTTATCCGTTATATCGAGAACTTGAAACGGTATCACTCGGATTTTGGGGAAGCGTCTGTCGTCGGAGAAGAGGAAGATACGGTGCGGATCATGAGCATCCACAAGAGTAAGGGACTGGAGTTCCCTGTGGTGTTTCTGGCCGGAATGGGAAAAAAATTCAATAAACAGGATGTCTATGGCAGGATCCTGATCGATCCGGAGCTGGGGATTGCCACGGATTATCTGGATTTGGAGCGCCGGCTTAAGCTTACGACGCTTAAGAAAAACGCGCTGCGCCGTAAGATGGAGCTGGACAATTTAGGCGAGGAGCTGCGCGTTCTCTATGTGGCGATGACGCGGGCCAGAGAACAGCTGATTATGACAGGAACCAGCAAAAGCCTGGCAAAGAGCGTGGAAAAATATGCCCATATACCATTGGTGGACGGACAGATTCCCTATACAGTCCTTTCAGCGGCCGGTTCCTGCCTGGACTGGATGCTGATGAGCTTAAACGACGGCATTGCGAGGGTACATCTGACAGAGATCCCATTGGCCGGAGTGGTGGGAGAGGAGCTGATTCGCCAGGTGAGAAATCAAAATTCCAGAGAGCGGTTGCTGCAGACAGAAACCGGGCAGGAATACCATGAGGAATATCGAAAGCATCTGGCTAGCCATTTGAATTATCAATATCCTTATGAGGCGGATATCCGGCTTCACACGAAAATGACCGTGTCAGAACTCAAAAAACAGAGTCAGGCAGTAGAGGAAGAAGAGAGCGCGGCGCTGATACAGCCAGAAGAGCCGAGTGAGAAGGAGCCGTTGGATCTGGAGCATTTTTTGGAAAACATATCCCGGAAAAACAGAGCGGGGGCCACGCGGGGAACCGCTTATCACCGGGCGCTGGAATTGCTTCCGTTTGCATGTATGAAGAGCAAAGAGGACATTGAACGCTATTTACAGGAACAAATCCGACAGGAGCGATTGGGGAAGGAAAGCTTTGAGCTGATCGATTGTGAGGTGATCTGGCGGTTCCTGCAATCAGAGCTGGGCAGGAGGATGAGCCTGGCCGGGCAGGAGGGAAGGCTTTTCAAGGAGCAACAGTTTGTCATCGGGATTCCGGCACGGGAAATGGGGGTGGGGGATTCTGATGAGCTGGTGGTGGTTCAGGGGATCATCGATGCCTATATTGAGGAGGAGGATGGACTGGTGATAGTGGATTACAAGACGGATCGGCTCTGCCATCCCCGCTTGCTGGCAGAGCAGTATCAGACTCAACTGGATTATTACCGTCGTGCACTGGCCCAGATGACAGCAAAACCGGTGAAGGAAGCGGTGATTTATTCGCTAACGATGCAGCGTGAGGTTTGGGTGTGAGAGGCATCGCCTCGTTCGGATACCAGGGTAAAGCCCGCCGCATTCACCCGTTGATCAAGACAGCCGAGACATTCGGCGGCTTCTTCGCCAGTACAGATCTTATGATCGTACAGTTCATATTGCTTGCGGTTTTTGAGCGGTGACAGATTGGGCATGACGACATTCGCTCCGGCCATCAGTCCTTTTTCCCGCCCGCCAGGATCGAGAGTTCCCAAGGCAGTGGTAGCTGGAAGTAGCACCGTTGGCAGAAGGATCCGGACAAGAGTGAGCAGAAAGAGAGTCAGTTCCACGCTGCCGGCCGGCTCTCCTGCAAAGCAAGTGTCATGATGTGGGATAAAAGGGCCAAGGCCGACCATCTGAGGCTTCAGCTCTTGCAGAAACAGTAAATCCTCTGCCAGTGTCCGGATGCTCTGGCCAGGGCTTCCCACCATCATGCCGGCGCCCACCTGATAGCCCAGGGCCTTCAGATCCCACAGGCACCGCTTACGGTTTTCAAGGCGCATATTGTCCGGATGCAGCAGCCGATAGTGTACTTCGTCTGCCGTCTCATGGCGAAGCAAGTAGCGGTCGGCTCCGGCTTTTCGAAACAGCCGGTAGCTTTCCCGTGATTTCTCTCCGATGGAAAGGGTCAGGGCACAATCTGGATAGCACTGTTTGATTTCCCGGATGATCGCCGCCATCCTTTCATCCGTATAGAACGGGTCTTCTCCTCCCTGCAGCACAAAAGTACGAAATCCCAGCCGATACCCCTCTTGGCAACATGTAAGAATCTCTTCCTGGCTCAGCCGATAGCGGATAATATGGGAGTTGGCGCCGCGGATACCGCAATAGTAGCAATTGTTTTTACAATAATTTGTAAATTCAATCAGCCCGCGGGTAAATACCTTATTGCCGTAATATTGTTTTCTCAGCCGCAAGGCTTCTCCTGTCAAGAGCTTACGGACTTCCTGGTTTTGATAATAGCCAAACAATTCGATGAAATCTTCCCGGGCCATTGTCTGATGGCTAATCAGTTTATCTACGGCATTTTTATTGCTCATTCGGTACCTCCAAGACTGTTTTGTCCGTTATCATTATCCTCCAAAAGTATCGCAATGTCGGGAAATGGAGCCAGGCTGCGTTTTAAGATCCCATGCATATGGGCAATGGCAATGCCATAGTTCGTCATTGGCACGCCCTGATCCCTGGCGCATGCCAGCCGGTATTTCATTTCCCGTTCGTTCAGCATACAGGCGCCGCAGTGGATTATCAGGTCAAATGGCGTCAGATCCTCCTCAAAGCCAGTTCCTGAGGTATAGGAAAAATCCGGTTCACGATTGGTAAATTCCCGAATCCATCCCGGTAGCTTTACCGTGCCGATGTCATTGCACTGGCGGTGATGCGTGCACCCTTCGGAGATCAAAATCCGGCTTTGGGCCGGAAGGTTTTCAAGGGCACGGACGCCGGCGATGCATTGTGCCAGATCTCCTTTATAACGTGCAAAGAGGATGGAGAAGGAGGTCAGCGGGATATCCTGCGGTACGATGGCGGATACCACGCCAAAAGCCTGGCTGTCGGTGATGGCCAGAGCCGGTTTTTGCGGCAGGGCAGCCAGTGCGTCCTTTAATTCCGTTTCCCTTACCACCAGGGAAAGGCAGCCATGATCCAAAAGGGCGCGGATGGTCTGCTGCTGCGGCAGAATCAGACGGCCTTTGGGAGCGGCCTTGTCAATCGGAGTTACCAAAAGGACCAGCTCCCCTGGTTTGACCAGATCCTCCAGCAGATCTTTTTCTTTTTCATTTGGCCGCACAGAGGCGAGGCGGTTTTTTAGTTCGGCTATTCCGGCGCCTGTTTTGGCGCTGACACAGAGCGAAGGGGCAGTGGATTTCGGATCCACAGGATCAATGAGGCAGGAAAATTGGCTGATATGGGAAATGTCCGACAGATCGATCTTATTCCAGACAACCAGGTAGGGAATCTCTTTTTCCCGGAATAACGACAGGAGTTTTTGTTCCTCATGGCAGATGCCGGCGGTTGCATCCAGGACGAGGATGGCTATGTTGGTTTTGTTTAGTATCTGCCGGCTTTTTCTGACTCTTAGCCGGCCCAGCTCGCCCTCATCGTCAATTCCCGGAGTGTCAATCATCATTACGGGCCCCAGCGGGAGAAGCTCCATAGTCTTATAGACTGGATCCGTGGTGGTGCCTTTTACCTCTGAGACAACGGCCAGTTCTTGTCCGGTTATCGCGTTCATCAGACTGGATTTTCCGGCATTGCGCCGGCCGAAAAAGCTGATATGGACGCGCTGGGCAGCCGGTGTTTCTTGGAAAGCCATAGTTACATTCCTCCTTAGTTTAAGTATTTTCCTGTGAAATAAAAAGTGTGCATTCCTTGGCAATGTCATTCAGTTGATTTTCCGAGAAGGTACGCCATGGAACAAGGAGCGGGAAGAGACCGGAAATGGTCTGCGGATTTTTCCGGTTTCGGGATTAAGAATTCCTAAAATCTCTGATTTTTGCGAAAAGCGAAACGAAAATCCCCAAACTCGCTTCGCTCAGACAGAGTGGATTTTCGTTTCAAGGCAAAACTCAGGGATTTAAGGACTTCTAAATCCCTGCAAAGTCAAAATCCGCAGACCATTTCCGGCCTCTTCCCGCTCCTTGTTCCATGGCTGAGTATTCTCAGCGCTAAATTTAATGACATTGTGTTTCCCGGAGGTTTATTGTTCTATAGGATGTATTTTTCTATAGAACAAAAAAGCATCCTTATGAAAAGGATGCACTGACAGACGGAATCGGGTTATGGAAAAATAGCCGTTCCTCGCATGATCTTCCACTTCGGATTCTTTTCCTCGTGTCAGTGCGGTATGGATATCGTTTCTTCCGGCTCCTTACAGAAGGCATGCCCGCTGCTTGGAAGGAAGACTGGTTTTATTCTAACAGGGAACGTGAGATATTGTCAAGTAAAAACGATATCTGTTTTTGTGCCTGTTTTTTTGCTTTTGTTCTTTGTCCTTCAGACTTTCAAATCTACATACTGTCCTTTTTCTATGGGCATTTCCTCGACTACCGGTGCACTTCGAAAGGTAGTGCGGGTGGTGCCGCCGGCCATATAGACTCTGCCGCATTCGGGACAGACACCGGTGCGGTAACTGACTGACTGGGAAACGATCTCCTGATCTTCTTTTTGTGCTTTGACCCGGGCATGGGCAACATGTTCAGCCTCATGGGCACGGATGGCAAAGGCGGCTCTCTCCGGGCTGAGTCTGGTGGGCGTTTTGAAGGATACGCCAGGATCCCGGGAGCCGTCTTGATATTTGCGGTTTTTGCAGGTCTCACATTCATAAGAGTCTGTGTCCGGTTGGCCGGCGGAATTTGCCTGTTCGGGCTGAATATCTTGTCCGGATATTGCAGGTACTTGGGAAGCCTGCCCCCAGTTTCCGGAAAAGGATGCGGAAGTATATAAGGAAAAATCAGCAGATGCGGATAAATAAGTAATCATAATTGCCTCCCTTTTGGGGAAAAGAGCAGGCTGTCAGACAGTCCGCTCTTTTCTGAATGATTCAAATCGACAACATCCGGCTGGCTATACGGTCTGATGCTTTGCCACATATACCGGGAAGCTGTCACTGCCTTTCAGCTCCTTACCGGCGGTAAAGGATACATTCTTATCGGAGATGATATATTCCAGATTTGCGCCTTCTTCCACGACGGTATCCTGCATCAGCACGCAGTTTTTGACCTTTGCGCCCTTGGCAATGCGGACACCACGGAACAATACACAATTTTCTACTTCACCCTCGATCACACAGCCGTCAGCAGCCATCGTATTCTTAACCTTGACCTCACCGATATAGCGGGTAGGATTGTCATCACGGATCTTGGTGTAGATGGAATCCCGGGCAAACAAAGCATCCAGGTTGGTTTCATCCAGCAGCTTCATGTTTTCATCAAAATAACTCTTCAGATCACAGATTCTTGCCAGATAGCCGTCAAATTTATAAGCCTGTACGTTCAGCTTATCCAGCTGCGGAGCCAGAATATCCCGCTCGAAGTAAGAATACCCGTGCAGATAAGCCGTGCTGATCTGCTCAATCAAAAGTTCGCGATCCATGATGTAGATATTCATGGAGAAGTTTTGAAGGCCGATCTCTTTAGAACAGATATCCAGGCGTACGACCCGGCCGTCCTCGATGCCGAAGGAATAATACATATTGGTGCCAATATCGTTCTTCTTCATTGCGCCTGCGGGGAGCTCGCTCTCACTGTAGGCCACGGTCACGTCAGCGCCGCTGGCGATGTGAGCATCCATAAACGCCTTGAAATCAAAGTTCACAGCAATGTTCGCATCGGACATCACCACATATTTTTCTTTCTGATCTTTTAAGAATTCCAGGACGCTGGCCAGTGCTTCCACCCGGCCGGTGTACATTTTGATGTTCTTCTGTGCGAATGGAGGAACAATGTTCAAGCCGCCATTTTTGCGGGTCAGATCCCATTCACGGCCGGCTCCTAAATGATCCATCAGAGAATGATAGTTCTTGCGGACGATCAGAGAGACATTGCCAATGCCGCTGTTGACCATGCTGGAGAGGATAAAGTCAACCATCCGGTAACGTCCCGCAAAGGGAATGGAAGCCATCAGCCGTTCGCTGACTAACTCCGGAATCAGGCTGTCATAGGTGTTTGGGAAAATGATGCCCAGAGCATCTGCATTGGAATTTACCATTGTTCTTCACCGCCTTTCACGTTGCTGTTGACCATAGCGTTGGGGCCGATCTTGGCGCCGTCGCCGATATAGACGCCGGAACCGACGGTAGCCACACCCTTTTCGCTGTCTGTGGGCATAGCGCCGACGACAGCGTTTTCACCGATCACTACATTTTCCGCCACGATACAGTGTTTTACACAGGCGCCCGTTTTGATGGTAGTACCGCCCATGACAACGGCGTCCTCTACCACAGCGCCCGGCTCTACGGTAACGCCGGCGAAGAGAATGGAATGCTTTACAGAACCGGATACCCGGCAGCCGTCCGTGATCATGCAGTTGTCCACCACAGCTTCGCTGCTGATGCGGTGTCCGGTCATACCGCTGTTGCGGCTGTAGATCTTCCAGTTCTCATCGAACAGGTTGATACCGCTGTGCTCAGGGTCAAGAACTTCCATATTGGCTTCCCAGAGAGAGGAGATGGTTCCCACATCCTTCCAGTAACCGCTGAAATGGTAAGCATACATTTGCCGTCCGTCACGCAGCAGATTGGGGATAATATTATTGCCGAAGTCATTTTCAGAGTTGGGATCGGCCTCATCCTCGATAAGATATTTTTTCAGGACATCCCAATTGAAAATATAGATTCCCATGGAAGCTAAGTTGGACTTGGGCTCCTTTGGCTTCTCCTGGAACTCGGTGATCTTGTCGTTATCATCCGCAACCATCAGGCCGAAACGGGAAGCCTCCTCCCACGGCACTTCCATGACAGCCACACTGAACTCGGCGCCCTTTTCCTTATGAAAACGAAGGAAATCGCTGTAGTCCTGTTTGCAAATCTGATCACCGGAAAGGATGATCACATATTGCGGATTGTAACGTTCGATGAACGAAATGTTCTGGTAGATGGCATTGGCGGTTCCCTTATACCAGTCAGAGCCGGATGCCTGCTGATAAGGCGGAAGCACATGTACACCGCCATGCAGACGATCCAGATCCCAAGGCTGGCCATTGCCGATGTATTCGTTCAGAACCAGCGGCTGATACTGGGTAAGGATTCCCACGGTATCGATGCCGGAGTTGACGCAGTTTGACAGCGGAAAATCGATGATACGATATTTGCCGCCGAAAGGAACTGCAGGTTTTGCCAGCTTCTGGGTCAGTGCATACAGACGTGAACCCTGTCCGCCGGCAAGAAGCATTGCAATCATTTCTTTTGCCATATTAATCTCCCCCTGATTATTTGATTTCCGCGGTCAATGAGCCAGGCGCCGTCTTGCATGAAGCTGTGGTAAAAACGGACATATGGCAAATGCCGCGAGAGCCAAACACCTCGCAACTGACAACGGGTATTTGGCTGGTGAAGAGTTACAAGATTTGAAGCGGCAGAAATGCCGGCCCGCCTTTTGTACCTTCACCGGCCAGGGAAGTCTGTAGGGCAGGCTTCCCGGCTGTGATATTGAAATTGTACCACAAAACAAGAGAAACGGGTAGTGCTTTGTGGGAAAAAAATAATAATTTAGGAATATTTTGACAGGCAAGACAGGATTGAAGAGAAAAATTGCGGAAAGGCTGTCAAATGATTGTGAAAAATGATGAAAAAGGAAAGCTCAGGTATTCTCAAGGAGCTGTTCCAAAATCCCGGCGGCATCGGCCGCTAAGTCGGCACAAGGCCGTTTTTTGTAATATTCTGTGGTGCGGGCGGAGGGCGTGGGATCATCCAAACGGCGATCCAGACCTAAGAGCTCACGGCAGATGATGCTTCCATGGTGCTCCTCAAAGGTGCGGGCAAGCTGCTGTACCTGGGTGTAAAGTGCCTTTTTTCCGTCCAGATCCTTGGGATCATGATAGCCTTTTAGCTGTCCCAGGACAAGGAACATTCCGCTGACTGTACCGCAGACTTCCCGCAGGCGGCCCATGCCGCCGCCAAAGGCGGATGCCATAGAAGCAGCAGTTTCCTTGTCTAAGCCCAGCTCCTCGTGAAAGGCCAGGACGACAGACTGGGCGCAGTTGTAGCCTTCAAGAAAGTAAGATTTGGCAAGTTCTTTGTGGTTATTCATAAGATATTTCCTTTGCATGCAGAGATTTTAGAATTGATTATAGTAGAAACTTGATAACCTGTCCAGAGAATATTGTTAAGAATACGATCCTGTGATATAATGTCACCAATCAGAGCGAAGCAGAAGCAGCCGCCTGATATTGTGCCAGGCGGCAAAGGAAAGGATCAAAAAGATGGAAAATGAAAAAATAACGCCGGAGACAACAGAAAAAGAAGTGGTTTCCAGAAATTTTATCGAACAGGAGATTGAAAAGGATTTAGCGGAAGGAGTCTATGATCATGTGCAAACCCGGTTTCCGCCGGAGCCCAACGGTTATCTGCATATCGGACATGCCAAATCCATCCTGCTGAACTATGGGTTGGCCCAAAAATACAACGGCAAATTTAATATGCGTTTTGACGATACGAATCCGACAAAGGAAAAGACGGAATTTGTGCAGTCAATTCTGGACGATATTCACTGGCTGGGGGCTGACTATGAGGATCGCCTGTTTTTTGCTTCCAACTATTTTGAGCAGATGTACGAATGTGCGGTGCTGTTGATCAAAAAGGGCAAAGCATTCGTCTGCGATCTAAGTGCTGAAGAAATCCGCGAATACCGCGGGGATTTTAAGACTCCGGGTAAAGAAAGCCCTTACCGGAACCGTTCGATAGAAGAAAATTTGCTGCTTTTTGAGGAAATGCGTGCCGGAAAATATCAGGATGGCGAAAAAGTGCTGCGCGCCCGGATCGATATGGCAAGTCCCAATATCAATATGAGAGATCCGGTCATCTACCGGGTAGCGCGAATGAGCCACCACAATACCGGAGATCAGTGGTGTATCTATCCGATGTATGATTTTGCCCATCCAATTGAGGATGCGATTGAGCATATCACACATTCTATCTGTACGCTGGAGTTCGAGGATCACCGCCCGTTGTATGACTGGGTGGTGCGGGAGTGTGAGTTTGAGAATCCGCCGCGTCAGATTGAGTTTGCCAAGCTGTATCTGACCAATGTAGTCACCGGCAAGCGGTATATCAAAAAGCTGGTGGAGGACGGGATTGTAGACGGCTGGGATGATCCGCGCCTGGTATCTATTGCCGCCTTGCGCCGCCGGGGCTATACGCCGGAATCCATCCGGATGTTTGTGGAGCTGGTGGGCGTGGCAAAGGCCAACAGCTCGGTGGATTATGCCATGCTGGAATACTGCATCCGCGAGGATTTAAAGCTGAAAAAATCGCGGATGATGGCGGTTTTGGATCCGGTGAAGCTGGTCATTGACAACTATCCGGAGGGGCAGACGGAGCTTCTTGAGGTGCCGAACAATTTAGAAAATCCGGACTTGGGTTCCCGTATGGTGCCATTTGGCAGAGAACTGTATATTGAGCGGGAGGATTTTATGGAGGAGCCGCCGAAAAAGTATTTCCGGCTGTTCCCGGGCAATGAGGTGCGCCTGATGAGTGCATATTTTGTGACCTGTACCGGGTACGAAAAGGATGAGACCGGCAAAGTCACCGTGATTCATGCCACCTATGATCCGGCGACGAAGAGCGGTTCCGGCTTTTGTGAGCGCAAGGTTAAGGGAACGATTCACTGGGTTCTGGCAGAGACGGCGAAGATGGTGGAATGCCGGCTGTATGAAAATATCGTCGATGAAGAGAAAGGGAAGCTGAATGAAGACGGGACGCTGAATTTGAATCCCAATTCGCTGACCGTACGGAAGAACTGCTATGTGGAGCCGGCGCTGGCAGAAGCGAAGGCATATGACAGCTTCCAGTTTGTGCGCAATGGGTTCTTTTGTGCGGACTGTAAGGACAGTACGCCGGGAGCGCCGGTGTTCAACCGGATCGTGTCGCTGAAGAGTTCGTTCAAGCTGCCAAAATAAAAGAAATGTTATCAGACAACAATATAAAACAGAAGCAGAGCTGCTACGCTGAGGATAAAACCGGTGTGGCAGCTCTGCCTGATTAGAATGATGAGATCCCAATGGTCCGGAAAGCGAAAACGGCCGGTGAAATCAGGGCTTGTCCGGTTCGATCTCTTCTTCCGTGATAATGGTTGCCGTATTGGCCGCTTCATTGGCTAAGTCCTCTGCCGCGTCCGTGGCTTCGCCGGCAATCTCTTCCCTGTCATCGGCGGCCTCTTCTGCTGCTTCGGCACTACTGGCGGCAGCGCCAGCCAACGTTGATTTGGCGGCGGAAGCCGTTTCGCTGGCTGCGTTTATAGCATCCTTAGCAGTATCCGTCACGATAGCGGCCGCATCTTTAACGACATTTTTGGCAGCGCCGGCGGCATCCTTGACTGCATGGAATACGTCACCGGCGGCAACTAAGAACTCGTCCTTATCTGCATGCAGGGAAACGTAATTGCGGTTCATCGTACTGTCCGGAATCGGAGAATCCTCCTCTTCTTCAAAATCACGGAAATCTTCATCCAGCTCTTTGCTGAAGGAGCGGTATTTCCTGAAATAGGAGATCCCGGCAGCGGCGGCGCCTGCGACGGCGGCCAGTGCAAGAATCTTACCAGCTTTTTTTGCCATATCAGCACTCCTTTCTGTCAACAGAGTTATATTTTCCCTAAAATGGGAGAAAATTATGTTGACGGTTATCATATGAAATATTGTAACCCGAAAACCGGAAAAAGGAAAGAGGGGAACTGTAAAAAAATTATAAAATTAGCACTCGACTATTGACAGTGCTAACAACTCGTGGTATAAATGGTAATGTACATCAAAAAGGAATCTTTTACCGGGTTCCCATATCAGAAAAAGATAGAAACAAAAAAGAATCGAATAAGGAGGAATCATCCATGAAATTAGTACCGTTATTTGATCGGGTTGTGTTGAAGCAGCTGGTAGCAGAGGAAACCACCAAATCGGGAATCGTACTGCCAGGCCAGGCGAAGGAAAAACCCCAGCAGGCAGAGGTCATCGCTGTCGGCCCGGGCGGAGTTGTGGATGGCAAGGATGTTACCATGCAGGTAAAAGTAGGAGATAAGGTTATTTTCTCCAAGTATTCCGGGACCGAGGTAGAGGTGGACGAGGAGAAATACGTAGTAGTAAAGCAGAACGATATTCTGGCAGTAATCGAATAACTTGATAATTATTATTTAAAGATTAGAACATTTCAGGAGGAACAGGATAATGGCAAAGCAGATCAAATATGGCGTGGAAGCCAGAAAAGCATTGGAGTCAGGGGTAAACCAGCTGGCGGATACAGTAAGAGTGACATTAGGGCCGAAAGGAAGAAACGTAGTTCTGGACAAATCATTCGGAGCTCCGTTGATCACCAATGACGGCGTTACCATTGCCAAAGAGATTGAGCTGGAAGATGCTTTTGAGAATATGGGCGCCCAGCTGGTAAAGGAAGTGGCCACCAAGACGAACGACGTTGCCGGCGACGGAACCACCACGGCTACCGTGCTTGCACAGGCGATGATTAATGAAGGCATGAAGAATCTGGCAGCAGGAGCGAATCCGATTGTACTGCGCAAGGGGATGAAGAAAGCGACCGAGGCGGCTGTAGAAGCGATTGCCAAGATGAGCCAGCCGATCGAAGGAAAGGCCCAGATTGCCAGGGTTGCCGCTATTTCCGCATCCGATGACGAGGTGGGCGAGTTGGTTGCCGATGCGATGGAGAAGGTTTCCAATGATGGCGTTATCACCATTGAGGAGTCCAAGACGATGAAGACGGAGCTGGATCTGGTCGAAGGCATGCAGTTTGATCGCGGCTATGTATCTGCCTATATGTGTACCGACATGGATAAGATGGAAGCCAACCTGGATGATCCCTATATTTTGATTACCGATAAGAAGATTGCCAATATTCAGGAGATTCTGCCGATTTTGGAGCAGATTGTCCAGTCCGGTGCCAAGTTGCTGATTATCGCCGAGGATATTGAGGGCGAGGCACTGACCACCTTGATTGTGAACAAGTTAAGAGGCACTTTCTCTGTAGTCGGTGTGAAGGCACCCGGTTACGGCGACAGAAGAAAAGAGATGCTTAAGGATATTGCGATTCTGACCGGCGGTACAGTGATTTCCGACGAGCTGGGCCTGGATCTGAAAGAAGCTACCATGGCACAGCTGGGCCGTGCAAAATCCGTGAAGGTGCAGAAAGAGAATACGATCATCGTAGACGGATGTGGAGATAAAGCAGAGATCAGCGCCAGAGTGTCCCAGATTCGTGCCCAGATCGAAGAAACCACTTCTGATTTTGACAAGGAGAAGCTGCAGGAGAGACTGGCGAAGCTGGCCGGCGGCGTAGCAGTGATTCGCGTAGGCGCGGCTACAGAGACAGAGATGAAAGAAGCCAAGCTCCGTATGGAGGATGCTTTGGCGGCGACCAGAGCTGCTGTGGAGGAAGGCATCATCGCCGGCGGCGGAAGTGCATATGTACATGCCTGCAAGGATGTACAGGGTGTTGCCGACAGCCTGGATGGTGATGAGAAGACCGGCGCCAAGATTATCTTAAAGGCTCTGGAGTCCCCGATGTTCCACATTGTAGCCAATGCCGGACTGGAAGGTTCCGTGATTATTAATAAGGTAAAAGATTCAGAAGTAGGCGTAGGCTTTGATGCATATAAAGAGGAATATGTAGACATGATCAAAGCCGGCATCCTGGATCCTGCCAAGGTGACCAGAAGCGCGCTGCAGAATGCTACCAGTGTAGCATCCACCCTGCTGACCACAGAGTCGGTAGTAGCTAACATTAAAGAAGAAACCCCTGCCATGCCAGCCGGAGGCGGCGGAATGGGGATGATGTAACGTAAGGCAGAGTCAGGCCAGGGGCCTGATTTCTCCCAGGCCAAACAGACAGAATTATCGTCTGCTTGGCCTGGGAGAAATCAGGTTCCTGGTCTGACGAGCAACGATAGCGAGATGGAGCGTAGCGGAATCGAGCTATTGTTGCGTGTGGCGAGAATCGCCACGCTCTGCCGGAACCTCAGGCCAAACAGACAGAATTATCGTCTGCTTGGCCTGGGAGAAATCCAACGTCATTCAGTTAATTTTCTCAGAAGGTACGCCATGGAAAAAGGAGCGGAAAGAGGCGGGAAATGGTCTGCCGTTTTTTCCGGTTTCGGGATCAAGAAGTCCTAAAATCTCTGATTTTTGCGAAAAGCG
>CAJUPI010000028.1 GCA_910588125.1 uncultured Lachnospiraceae bacterium | reverse complement strand
ATGGCGGTGCTGTCAATACTTTTGAGGCTTTTTGGGAAAACGGTCTAATTAAACCAGTATAAAGAAAAATTCCAGTTTGTACCGCCAATTCACAAACAGTTCCGAAAGTACAGACAGATAAACATTCATCACTGTTACATTTAGAGACAATGGGAACATGAATGCGAATTGGGAAATATCCATAACCCATAATGCTAAAATCCATAAGAACATGAAAAAAGGGGCTGTCTATTAACCGACAGCCCCCTATAAATTCAATGAATTTCTAATTACTCAACAATAGAAACAACTCTACCGGAACCAACGGTTCTACCACCCTCACGGATAGCGAAACGCAGACCCTGCTCCATAGCTACCGGATGGATCAGCTCAACGCTCATCTCTACGTTGTCACCAGGCATGCACATCTCGGTGCCTGCCGGCAGCTCGCAAACGCCGGTAACATCAGTAGTTCTGAAATAGAACTGCGGACGATAGTTATTGAAGAACGGAGTATGACGGCCGCCCTCATCCTTGGTCAGAACGTACACCTGAGCGGTGAACTTGTTATGGCACTTAACGGAACCGGGTTTTACGATAACCTGGCCACGCTCGATCTCAGTTCTCTGAACACCACGCAGCAGAGCACCGATGTTATCGCCAGCCTGAGCCTCGTCCAGAAGCTTACGGAACATCTCGATACCAGTAACAACCGTCTTTCTGGTATCTTCCTTGATACCAACGATCTCAACTTCGTCATTCAGATGCAGAGTACCACGCTCCACACGGCCGGTAGCAACAGTACCACGACCGGTAATGGTGAATACGTCCTCAACAGGCATCAGGAACGGCTTGTCAGTCTCACGCTGCGGATCCGGAACCCAAGAGTCAACAGCATCCATCAGCTCCAGAACCTTGTCGCCCCACTCGCTTGACGGATCTTCCAGAGCTTTCAGAGCGGAACCCTGAATGATCGGGGTGTCATCGCCCGGGAACTCATACTCGTTCAACAGCTCACGGATCTCCATGTCGACCAGCTCTAACAGCTCCGGATCGTCAACCATGTCGCACTTGTTCATGAATACAACGATATACGGAACGCCTACCTGACGAGACAGCAGGATGTGCTCTCTGGTCTGAGCCATAACACCGTCGGTAGCAGCAACTACCAGGATAGCGCCGTCCATCTGAGCAGCGCCGGTGATCATGTTCTTAACGTAGTCAGCATGTCCTGGGCAGTCAACGTGTGCATAGTGTCTGTTGTCAGTCTCGTACTCCACGTGAGCGGTAGAGATGGTGATACCACGCTCTCTCTCTTCCGGAGCCTTATCAATGTTCTCAAATGCCACTGCCTCACCAGTACCCTTTCTCTCATGCAGGGTCTTGGTGATAGCCGCGGTCAGTGTGGTTTTACCATGGTCAACGTGGCCGATGGTGCCGATGTTACAATGCGGTTTGTTTCTTTCAAACTTTGCTTTTGCCATTTTAAAACGTCCTCCTTAATTTGGCCACAATGGGCTTTCCTTTATATATATAGGCTGTCCTTATTATATGCGATTTGCGCAAGTTTTTCAAGCCTATTTTCCAACTACTTAGCGCTTATGCTCGGCGATAATCTTCTCTTGCACAGACTTCGGAACCGGCTCATATTTCTCAAAGAACATCGAATAATTGCCGCGACCCTGAGTCTTGGAACGCAGGTCAGTGGAATAGCCGAACATCTCGGAAAGCGGTACAAACGCTCTTACAATCTTGCCGCCGCCCAGATCATCCATGCCCTCAATGCGCCCGCGCCGGGAATTGATATCCCCGATGACATCGCCCATATACTCCTCCGGCATGGTTACTTCCACCTTCATAATCGGCTCTAACAGGATAGAACCAGCCTTCTGCATTGCATCCTTAAACGCCATGGAGCCAGCGATCTTAAATGCCATTTCACTGGAGTCAACCTCGTGATATGAACCGTCAAACACAGTTGCCTTCAACCCCAGCACCGGGAAGCCCGCCAGCACACCGGTCTTGGAAGCCTCCTCGATACCCTCGCCGACCGCCGGGATATATTCCTTCGGAATCGCACCGCCGACCACTGCAGATTCAAACTTAAAGACTTCCTCTGCATTGGCATCCATCGGCTCAAAGCGCACTTTACAGTGTCCATACTGGCCACGTCCACCGGACTGTCTGGCATATTTGCTGTCCACCTCCACCGCCTTGGTAAAGGTCTCCTTATAGGCAACCTGCGGAGCGCCTACATTCGCCTCTACGTTGAATTCACGCAGCAGACGATCCACGATGATCTCCAGATGCAACTCGCCCATACCGGAAATGATGGTTTGTCCGGTCTCCTGATCGGTTCTGGCGCGGAAGGTCGGATCCTCCTCCGCCAGCTTCGCCAGCGCCTCGCCCATCTTGCCCTGTCCAGCCTTGGTCTTGGGCTCAATCGCAATATCAATAACCGGCTCCGGGAACTCCATGGACTCCAGGATAACCGGATGCTGCTCATCACAGATCGTATCGCCCGTAGTGGTCAGCTTGAAGCCTACCGCCGCCGCAATATCTCCGGAATACACTTTATCCAGCTCCTGCCGCTTGTTGGCATGCATCTGCAGGATGCGGCCCACGCGCTCCTTTTTGTCCTTGGTCGCATTCAATACATAGGAACCGGAATTCAGAGTTCCGGAATACACACGGAAGAACGCCAGCTTTCCTACAAATGGATCCGTCATAATCTTAAATGCCAATGCCGAGAACGGCTCATCATCCGAAGAATGACGCTCAATCTCATTGCCATCCATGTCCACACCCTTGATGGACGGGATATCGGTCGGCGCCGGCATATATTCCAGCACGGCATCCAGAAGCTTCTGAACACCCTTGTTCCGATAAGCGCTGCCACAGCATACCGGAACTGCAGTACACTCACACGTAGCCTTTCTCAGGACCCGCTTCATATCCTCTACGGACGGCTCCTCGCCCTCCAGATACTGCATCATCAAATCATCATCCAGCTCACATACCTTCTCGATCAGCTCGGTACGGTACAGCTCAGCATCCACCATCATGTCTTCCGGCACATCGACAATCGAGACATCCTCACCCTTATTGTCATTGTAGATATATGCCTTCATCTCAAACAGATCGATAATGCCCTTGAACTCATCCTCCTTGCCGATCGGCAGCTGCAAACAAATCGCATTCTTGCCCAGCCGATCACGGATCTGGTCTACCGCGCCAAAGAAATTCGCCCCCAGGATATCCATCTTGTTGATAAATGCCATACGGGGTACGTTATAGGTATCTGCCTGACGCCATACGTTTTCTGACTGCGGCTCCACACCGCCCTTGGCACAGAACACACCGACAGCGCCATCCAATACACGCAGGGAACGCTCCACTTCAACCGTAAAATCCACGTGTCCGGGAGTATCGATGATATTGATCCGATGCTCCAGAGCGCCCTCTTTCGGCCGGCAGTTTTCCTGCAGAGTCCAGTGACAAGTCGTGGCCGCAGAAGTGATGGTGATTCCACGCTCCTGCTCCTGGGCCATCCAGTCCATCGTCGCAGTACCTTCATGAGTATCACCGATTTTGTAGTTTACACCAGTATAATACAGGATACGCTCAGTCAATGTTGTCTTACCAGCGTCGATATGAGCCATAATTCCGATATTTCTGGTTCTCTCTAACGGATATTCTCTTCCAGCCAAAGCTTTGTCCTCCTATTAGAATCTAAAATGGGAGAAGGCCTTGTTTGCCTCTGCCATCTTATGCATATCTTCTTTCCGCTTCACAGATGCGCCGGTATTGTTTGCCGCATCCATAATCTCATTTGCCAGTCTCTCCTCCTGGGTCTTCTCATTTCTCTTGCGGGAGAACATAGTGATCCAGCGGAGCGCCAGCGTCTGGCGTCTCTCAGGCTTAACTTCAATCGGAACCTGATAGGTGGCGCCACCGATTCTCTTAGCTTTTACTTCCAAAACCGGCATGATGTTATTCATTGCTTCTTCGAAAACCTCTACCGCGGGCTTTCCGGTCTTTTCTTCCACACGGGCAAATGCTCCGTATACGATCTTCTGGGCAATTCCTCTCTTGCCGTCCAGCATGATGTTGTTGATCAGCTTGGTCACAACCTTGTTGTTGTATAAAGGATCTGCCAATACGTCTCTTTTCTGAATATGTCCTTTACGTGGCACGTTACTTCCCTCCTTAATCATTCAATGGATTAAATCATCGGTACTCACATGTTTCCATAAAATGTGTTCGTGCTCGGTCGTTTGATCTATTCCTGCAACCCACAGGTCAATATCACCGGCACTACAGTCACTTTACTGCCGTTAGTGGTACTTCATTCACTGCTTTCCTGCAGCCTGGCTGTGATGATTTGCCTATCGCCACAGTTTCTTACTTCTTAGCAGCTTTCGGCCGCTTCGCGCCATATTTGGAACGGGCTTTCTTGCGGTTGGCAACGCCGGCGGTATCCAGAGTACCTCTGATAATATGATATCTGGTACCGGGCAGATCCTTAACTCTTCCGCCGCGGATCAGCACCACGCTGTGCTCCTGCAGATTGTGTCCCTCTCCCGGGATATAGCTGGTAACTTCAATTCCGTTGGAAAGACGTACTCTCGCAATCTTACGGAGTGCGGAGTTCGGCTTCTTCGGGGTAGCGGTCTTCACCGCTGTGCAGACGCCTCTCTTCTGCGGGGAGGAGATATCGGTAGCACGCTTGCGTAAAGAGTTGTAGCCTCTCTGCAGAGCCGGTGCCGTAGACTTCTTCACCGATGTCTGTCTTCCCTTTCTGACTAACTGGTTAAATGTTGGCATTCCGTTTCACCTCCTGTGATATTGTCTGTTGGTTGCTGTAAGTCTTCAGCTTTTTGTACACAAAAAAATACAACGTGTTTTTTGCACGCCATATCATTATATCTACATTATAAAATGCTGTCAAGGGAATTTTTTCAAATTCATCGGAATAAAATGGAACAAACCTATAAAAAGAGGAGTTTTTATGAATGTTTCCGGTTCTAAAGTACTTTTACGCTCTCTTTTGGCGTCCTATCTGATGTCCGGCGTACTTTTACTGATCTTGTCTTTTGCGCTCTACCGGCTGAAGCTTGGTGAGGCACAGATTGACGCCGCCGTTTATGGCGTCTATGTGATCGCCTGTCTGTTCGGCGGCTTTCTCGCCGGCAAGGCAGCTCTGTCCCGCCGCTTTTTCTGGGGGCTGCTCACTGGCATTCTGTACTTCGCTGTACTGTTTGCCATTTCCTGGCTGCTAAATCGGAAGACAATGCCCGTGCCGGATCTCACCCAGGCCGCCACTGTACTGGCCTGCTGCGCCGTCGGCGGAACCGCAGGCGGGATGTTCAGCTGAACATCCCGCCTGTAATTCATCTTCAGGATGCCTGGCTCTCCGTCTCAGCCGTTTCATCCTTTCCCTGATGCTCTTTTCTGCCCCGCTCATCCGTCTCCTTCGCTTCCTTCTCCTCTTCGCTCAGAATATACAGATGAATCTTCTCAATCCGGTTCTTCTCCACGCTTTCCACAACCAGCCGCAGCCCCTCATGGCTTACCTCTTCTCCTGATTCCGGAAGATGATCCAAAAGACCGATAACCAGGCCGCCGATCGAATCATAATCCTCCGATTCCAGTTTCAGGTTCAGCCAGCTATTGAGATCATCCAGCTTAGTGGAACCGCTGACCAGGTATTCGTCCGCCGCAATCATCCTGACTGCATCCTCCTCATCCTCGTCATACTCATCCCGAATCTCACCGACAATCTCCTCCAGCATATCCTCCAGCGTAATCATACCGGCCGTAGCACCGTACTCATCCAGCACAATAATAAAATTATTAAAGGTTTTGCGCATCTCTACCATCAGCTCTGCCGTCTTCTTATACTCATACGTATATAACGGCTGTCGCAAAAAATCACGGATGGTAAATGCCTTGCGCTCTGCCAGCAGAAAATCCTTCACATTGATAATACCGATCACATTATCCGTAGTTTCCTCATATACCGGAAAGCGGGTAAATTTCTCCCGCCGGAAAATCTCCATCAGTTCTTCAAAGGTAGTCTCCACATCCACCATTACCATATCAATCCGCGGCACCATCACATCCTTCGCCACAGAATCACCAAAATCAAACACATTGTTGATCATTTTCTTCTCTTCTGACTCAATCACACCCTCCTCGTGGCTCACCTCCACGATAGTGCGCAGCTCATCTTCTGTGATCGCATCCTGCTTCTTATTGGGATCTACCCGCAAAAGCAGCAAAAACCCCAGCGACAGCTGATTGATACAGAAAATCACCGGCGTCAGCAGTGTCATCAGCAGATAAATGATACCTGCATACCGCAACGCCAATCGCTCCGAATGAATCGTCGCCAAAGTTTTCGGAGAAATCTCTCCAAAAACCAAAATTAACAGTGTCAGGATACCGGTTGCCACTCCCACGGCCTTACTGCCAAAAATCTGCAGTGTCAAAGTCGTCATCAACGAGGATGCCGAAAGGTTCACAATATTATTACCAACCAAAATAGTGCTCAACATTTTCCCCGGTTCTTCGATCACCTTCGTAAGAGTGAGCGCCCGTTTGTCCCCCGCCTCCGCTAGGGTCCGCACCCGCATGCGGTTGACTGTAGTAAGAGCCGTCTCCGCTGAAGAGAAAAAAGCAGAAAGGCAAAGCAGCACAACAACCGTACAGATCTGTATGCCCGTACTGTCTCCTGAGTCTAACATAGAATTACATTAATCTCCTTCCAAAATAATAATTACACTCAAATTCCCAACAGCTCTCAAACAAGAACCGTTACCCGATTCTACAATATTTCCTCAAACTTGTCAATTCCCAGTTGCCTTCTCCTTACAGCGAATGCAGGCTTTTCCGCTGAGCGGTTCTGAGAGGTACGCCTTGGAAAAAGAGATGGGGCCGCAGGCAGCCCAGCCGGGGCTTTTTCCCGTTTCGGGATTAAGAAGCCCACCGGCTGGCTGCCTGCGGCCCCATCCCTTTTTCCAAGGCTGAGTATTATCTTCCATGAACATGAGAATACATGCTTCTTACCCGCTGAGAGTACCAGTAAGCGATACCAAAAACTTACACTTACCATAACCTTGCACTAAAAATTCCAATAAAACAATACCCCCCTATATTCACTATCCGCCCACTGCTCGAACTCTATGCTACACAAGTTGGACTCGATAATATCCAGCCCTGGAGGAAGGAGCAGGAATGCGGACAGGCAGCCGGAATTTTTGACTTTTGCAGGGGTTTAGAAGTCTTTAAATTTCAGAATTTTGCCTTGAAACGAAAATGCACACTGTCTGAGCGAAGCGAGTTTGGGCATTTTCGTTTCGCTTTTCGCAAAATTCCGAAATTTTAGGACTTCTTAACCCCGAAACGGGAAAAAATTCCGGCTGCCTATCCGCCTTCCCGCTCCTTCCTCCAGGGCGTACCTCTTACCTACCCCACACTTTTTTCCTTCCTTACTCCCCCCAGGGAAACACACACCGCCTGCAATCCCGCTCCCAGAAAGATAAAAATATCCCCCAGATTAAACACCACTTCCTTAAGCGGCCCGAATCGCAGACTAAAATAGTCTACCACATATCCCCGGACATACCGATCATACAGATTGCTCAGGGAACCTCCAATCATCAGCGATACGGCCAGCTTCTGCAGCCTTTTTTCCTTATCCTGCCACATCGCCAGCAATCCCCCCGCCAGCATCGAAGTCAGAACCAATGGCAATGTCTGCACAACCTTCTGCTGTTTTTCCATCATTCCAAACGGAAAACCGGCATTATGATTCCGATAAAGCCAAATCCGATCCTTCGTCCCCGCCAACGGCCGTGGAAATCCCTCCGGCTCCTGCGTCTCTATCTTATGCTTCAGCCACAGATCTCCCCCTGCCACCAATGCAATCAATCCGGCAAACACCATAACCCTTCCTCCTGTCTCTAATATATTTTTCATTATACTATTTCCCCGGACAACGGTCAAATACATCCTCCTCAACATATTTTGCTTTTAACAGATATTTTAACATCGGAGTCTCTATGCCCTCTTGTCTCTATCCTCCATCCTCGGAAAACTATATGGATTTTATCCTGCACTATTCTTCTCGTTCTCTGCCGTCCTTCTATGAGCTGGCTCAGACACAGTGTATCAATTTTGTCAGCCAGAATTTCGCTGTCATCCATACCCGGATCGGCAACGCCGATCCCTTGAGCATTTCCCGCTACTCCTACAGCAGTATTCCCAAGCTTTTTGGGCTTTTAGACACTACTGTTGTAGAAAGCAGCGGTATTCTGCCGGTCTTTGACCAACCGGCCCTACAAGCCGACGGCAGCGGCGTCATTATCGGAATCGTCGATACCGGCATTGATTATACCAACCCACTGTTTCGCAACCCCGATGGCACCAGCCGCATCTTAGGCATCTGGGATCAAAGCATCGACTCCGGTGAAATGCCGCCAGAAATCGCTGGCTTTCAGCCCTTCTATGGAACTATCTATAATCAGGAGCAGCTTAACGAGGCCCTGCAATCCGAAGACCCTTTCACAGTCGTACCTACCCGTGATACAGACGGGCACGGCACCTTCATGGCCGGGGTCGCCGCCGGCAACCGCATTGACCGCCCCGTTCCTTTCTCCGGCGCTGCCCCGAGAGCTTCTCTCGCTGTAGTTAAGCTAAAGCCTGCCAAGCAATATCTACGTGACTTTTTCCTTGTACATACCGATGATCCGGTCTTTCAGGAAAATGATATCATGTCAGCCATCAGTTATCTTTTGAGCCTGGCCAATCTCTACCAGCAGCCACTGGTTATTTATCTCGGTGTGGGGACGAACCAGGGCAGCCATGAGG
Organism: uncultured Lachnospiraceae bacterium; assembly: GCA_910588125.1. Classification (GTDB taxonomy): domain Bacteria; phylum Bacillota; class Clostridia; order Lachnospirales; family Lachnospiraceae; genus Brotaphodocola. The sequence goes on along the minus strand of CAJUPI010000028.1, from coordinate 28,176 downwards.
GGCACAGCCCTCTGTGCCAGCAGCTCGCCAACCTCAACGGCTACTTAGGGCTGGCCGTCGTCGCCGGCGCCGGCAATGAAGTCGGTTATCACCATCATTTTATGGGAAATATGACTCCTGACCAGGAATCGGAAGATATTGAACTGCGGGTAGGTGCCAATGAAACCGGTTTTTGCATGGAAATATGGTCCCGGCAGCCGGAACTCTATACGATCGGCATTATCTCACCCTCTGGTGAAGTCATTGATCGTATCGCCTTGACGCTTGGCCCTGAGACCGTCATCCCGCTTCAACTAGACTCCACTACTCTGACTGTCATTTACCAGAATTTTGAAAGCGGCTCCGGCAACCAGTTGATCTTTTTGCGCTTTGATACCCCGGCTCCCGGAATCTGGAAAATCCGCGTCTATCCGACAATTTATATCACCGGACGCTTCCACGCCTGGCTGCCTATGCACGGATTTCTGTCCGAAGACACCATCTTCCTCCGCCCGGATCCCAATACTACTACCATGGATCCCGGCAATGCCGACATGCCGCTCACAGTTGCCGCCTACAATCACAGCAACAACAGCATCTATATCCACAGCAGCCGCGGCTATACTCCGGACGGGCGCATTAAACCCGACTTAGCCGCTCCCGGTGTGGATGTTCAGGGTCCCGCTGTTGGAACCCCCCCTGGCAACGAGCTTAAGTTCACCCGCCGCTCTGGCACCTCGGTAGCCGCTGCCGTCGCCGCCGGCGCCATTGCGGATATCTTCACCTGGGGAATCACCAACAATCATAACATTGCCCTCAGCAATACCTCGATTACTTCCATGCTGATCCGCGGCGCTGACCGCAATCCGGCCTTTTCCTATCCCAACCCCATCTGGGGCTACGGAACCTTGAATCTCTACCAGACCTTTCTGCGGGATCGCGAATAAATATATCTTTTATCACGATTCCCTCATCTGAATCCGGGGACCCCCTGTCTTTTCCAGGTAAGGCCGTGTCACCACCACGGAGCCTATATTGGGGTCCTTCGGAATTTCGTACATAATATCCAGCATATACTCTTCCAGAATCGCCCGCAAAGCCCGCGCCCCGGTATCTCGCTTGATCGCCTCTTTTGCTATCCACTCCAAAGCCTCATTCTCAAACACCAGCTTCACTTCATCCATCTCCAGCAGCTTTTCATATTGCTTAAGAATAGCGTTCTTGGGTTCCCTTAAAATCTTTACCAACAAATCCTCGGTCAGCTTCTGCAACGTTACTGTCACCGGCAATCTGCCCAAAAATTCCGGTATCATGCCGAATTCCCGCAGATCTTTATTGATTACATGGTGCAAAATATCAGGTTCTTCTTCATATTTATCCTTAAGCTCTGCTCCGAACCCCATTGAAGAAGTCTTAGTAAGGCGTTCCCGAATAATCTTTTCCAAATCCGGAAATGCACCTCCGCAAATAAACAATATATGATCTGTATTCACAGTCTTTAATGGAGTCAGCGCATTTTTCTGATTCGATCCTACCGGAACCTCCACCCGGCTTCCCTCCAAAAGCTTCAGCAGCTCCTGCTGCACCGATTCCCCGCTTACATCCCTGGTATTTGTCTCCCGTTTCTTGGCAATTTTATCAATCTCATCAATAAAAATGATTCCATGCTCGGCACGCTCCACATCATTTCCTGCTGCTGCCAAAAGCTTTGAAAGCACGCTCTCAATATCATCTCCGATATAGCCGGCCTCTGTCAGCGAAGTGGCATCCGCAATGGCAAGCGGCACATCCAAAAGCCGGGCCAATGTCCGCACCAGATAAGTCTTGCCGCTTCCGGTAGGACCAATCATTAAAATATTTGATTTTTCTATTGTCACTTCTTCCGGCTCTTCATTTTCCGCCCCCTTTTTCATGCGCCTGATGCTTTCCGCATAAACGCGTTTATAATGATTATAAACGGCCACCGAGATCACCTTCTTCGCCCGCTCCTGCCCAATCACATACTCATCCAGGCGTCTCTTAATAATATGCGGAGCCGGAATATCCTTTAATTCAAATGCCGGCCCGGCATTCTCCCTTTTCTTTTTCTTCACCTGTTGCCGCCTGGGGATCTGCATCTTCGCGGCATCTTCACTGTTTCCCGTTGGTACAAAATTCAGGTTCATAAAAGGCATTCCTGACAACTGGGAAAAATCAATTTTAGACAAATCCAGATTTCCTCCCACCACCGAATCAAATGCCTTTTGCATGCAGTCATGACACAGGCACATATTCCCCGGCATGACGATCATACTGCCTGCTGTGCTCTCCGGCCGGCGGCATATATAACAGATCTTCTCATAATCCTGTTCATTTTCTTTCTCATCCCCGCCTTGTTCCGTTTCTGTCTCCATTCCCGGATTTTTTTCCTTCTCTTCCACTCTGTCACCTCATCCTTTTATTCTTACAAAACGCCCTGCTTCCCATATCAGCAAATACTCAGGGCGCCCTCCTGGACACTCTGAGTATTTGTTTCTGTCTCTACTATATTTCCTTTTTTTAAAAATTGCAAGTACTCTCTTCTTTTAATTCGTCTCCGCCTCGGCTTTATATCCCAGGGTAATCTCCACAGTCCTCTCGATATATTCGCCATTTTCCAGAGAACGAACGGTCAGGTTTATGGTACTGTTTCCCTCATAATAGGTCAGCATCTTCTGCAAATCCGCCATCGAGCGAACGGTCTGCCCGTCAAATTTGGTGATGATATCCTTCTCGCGCAAATCGGAATTTGCTGCCGCGCCGCCTTCTACAATCTTATATACATATACGCCTCTCGGCATTCCATATGCCGCGGCTGCCACATCGTCGATATTGGTTCCCTGAATCCCCAGATACCCCTGTTTGCTTTCCTCGATTTCCATCCGGGTCTTGCGATTCATCAGCTCATTGATGATATCCTGCACTTTGGATACCGGAATTGCATACCCCATGCCTTCTACTTCCGTAGAGGAGTACTTAGCGACATTAATACCAATCACCTCACCCCGCATATTCAGCAGCGCCCCGCCACTGTTTCCCGGATTAATGGCAGCATCTGTCTGCAACAAATCTCTGCTGGTTGCATCCTGCGCCCTTACCTCACGATCCTTGGCACTTACATAACCGACAGTAACCGACTGGCCATAGCCTAAGGCATTGCCGATCGCAATCACACCTTCGCCTACCCGTAAAACATCTGAATCTCCCAAAGTGGCAATCTTAATCTTTTCCATGGTTTCCGAGCTCACATCCGCTATCGGTACTGCAATCACAGCCAGATCATTTTCCGAATCCGTTCCCTTAATCGCCGCCGTCACCGAAGACTCATCAATAAAAGTAACAGCCAGTTCCTTTGAATCCTCCACCACATGATTGTTTGTCACAATCAGCAGCTCATCATTATTCTGCCCCACTATGATACCGGAACCACTGCTTGGTATCTCATATCTCTGGCTGGGGCCGAACCAACTGCGTTGTTCCATTACCACGGTATTGGTAACTGCCACTACCGACGGCATCGCGGCTTCTACAATAGAAGACACATCCATCTGCAGGGCCGGCACCACCTCTGCCTGTTTTTTATTCGCATTCTGCTCTGTCGTCTGGGGTTCCACCACTGACAGGCTGGCCTGAGTCTGTTCCCTGGGTCCATACTTGCCCCTCAGGTATTCTCCTGCCGTATTCACGCCAAACATGGTCCCTCCCGCGACTGTGCCAAACAACAGTGCCGCCGCTGTAATCCCGGCAACCTTCGCCATCACCGGGCGCTTCTTTCCCGGCGTTTTCACCGGTTCCGGCGGAATATGCGACACATTCATCCGGTTATAGGATGCTTCCCATTCCGGCTGCCGATCCTGGCTATACCACTGTTCGCTGTAACTATCCTGACGGCTCTCACCGATCTGAGAATTACTTTGATACTGGCTGTCAGCCGGTTTTACAGCCTCTTCTCTATAATCTTTTTCTTCTTCGTACATAATCACAATCCCCTTTCTTTTCGCGATTACCAACATTTAAACGCCTGAGCGGTTTTCTTTTTGCTATGTCCCTAATATAAGCAGGAATTGTGATAAATCTGTGATAGAATTATAATTTAAATGTGAATTGCTTTCTCTTTATTGCCCCGGCCCGGCGACAGGACCCACGCCGGTGCTGCCGCCGCCGGTTCCCTGGCCCTCTGGCGCCTGGCCTCCTGGTCCGTGATTTCCCGTATCCGCCGGTGAACCGCCATTTCCTCCCGGCACAGACACCCCTGGCAAAGGCTGTTCTGATGCTCCGGGAACCCCTCCCGGCCCACCGCCACTTTCAGAAGCTGACGGCGACGTCGGATTCACCGCATTACCGCCTGGCGAAGGCATTGGCTGAGGCGATGGGGTTGCCGTATCGGTACTTCTTGTCGGATCTGTATCCCCTGGTCCCCCAGTTCCTCCCCCAGAGCCTCCCGGCCGGTCGGCTCCTGTCGTAGGACGAACATTCGGCTGCTGCGCACCCGTACTTTCTGTCGGACGGAGTCCTGGTCTTAAGGGGTCTTGTGCTGTCGTCTCTCCCGGATGTGGGCGGCTTGTCGTTTCCACCGGATTCCCATTCGCGTCTGTCTCCGCCTCTGTCGGGCGAATTCCCGGACGGTCTGACACAGAGCTTTCTGTCGGTGCATTATTGTTCCCGGTGCTCCTGCGGCGCACCAGCTGGCCATCTTCGTCCAGCATCCAACCGGTAGCTATCCCGTCTTCGTCAGTTTCCTGCTCAACATAGTCCCCGTCCTCGTCCATCTCTCTCGGTATCCGCTTTTTGACCTTCTTGCCATTGGCGTTGAGCACTGTAATATATTCATAGCGATCATCGTCTTCTTCCGTCGCTTTCGTCGTCTCAGCCGCCGTCGTCTTCGGCGGCTGAATCACACCGCCGTCCGTATTGACGCTTTTAACATAATTGCCTTCCTTATACATCCCGGAATCGGCCGCTATCTTTTTGCTGATGTTTTTCACCGTCTCTGATGGAGTATAGTCTTCTGTGCTGAACAAGAACTGATGCAGCTTAACCACATTCGTCTCAAGCGTCTGGGGGATCACGCAGGCACCCTTTTTTCCCATATTGGCGTCCCCTCTCGCCTCCGGAAAGCCCATCGTCTCTCCCAAATGGTACTTGTTAATATTTTTCAGGCTGACATATAGATCATCCACCCACAAGCTCGTAGATACCTGCGGGAACACAGTGCCGAGCACCCGGTTCAATGTCTCAAAGTCCGCCGTCTTTGCCTTTTCAAACGCCAGCTTAATCACCTTTCTCTGGCGCTCTGTCCGTGCAAAATCCGTATCCATCAGACGCAAACGCCCATAAGCCACCGCCTGCACGCCGTCGAGATGATTCATTCCTGCATGCTTTAGCTGCGTAGAGCCTACTCCGGTTGCCTTCACCGTTTCTGTGATAAAGGAATTGATATAGTAGAATTCAGCCTTGCTCAATTCCACATCCACGCCGCCCAATATATTGATGGCGTCAGCAACCGCCTTCCAGTTAAACGTCATGTAATCCGTAATATTCAAATCCAGGTTCCGGTTCAACGCCGCCATAGCCTGCTCCGGCCCTCCTACAAAATAAGCCTGGTTAAACTTATTATAAGAACCGTCCTTTGAAATGTTTAAATAGGTATCCCGGAACAGAGAAACCAGCTTGATCTCCCCCGTCTCCAGATTGATATTACAGATGATGTTTACATCGGAATTGGTTCCCCGTTCGATCGCGTTGTCCCGGGCATCCACCCCGAAAACCGCAATCGTCCAGTAGCCCTTCAGCTTTTCCTTGGTCGCCACATCCAGATCCTTATTTTGTACCTGCTCCATATCAATCACCGGCCGCTTTACCTGATTCATCAATCTGGCCACGTAAGCATAACCGAAAATAAAAATCAGGGCAAAACACTCCGCCACGATCATACCGATAATCCGGCGGCGCCGTCTCTTTCTGGCAATATCCGGATCTCTCCGCAAAGAGGCTCCTCCTGTCTGTCTGGCATTTCTGGCAGCCGCACCCGATGCAAAAGATGACCGCCGCCCGGAAGACGCTGTCTGGCTCCCGGCTCTTTTTGTCACCGGATGTACCGAAGAATCATTCATCACCTTCAGCCCGCCGGACGACACACTTCCTTCTTCCTGCCGCCGTGTTCCTGCCTGTCGGCCGTTTCCCATCTTTCTTACCGGTTCTTCTTTTCTCGCCATGCGGGGATCCCGGCGGCTCTTGCGCTCCGGACGCTTAAATTCCTCATAATCTCGACTCATGCGACATACCTCATTTTATCTTAATAGGCATTTTTATTGATAAAGCCCTTAAACACTGTCAGAAACAAAATCTTAAAATCCAAGCCGATTGTCCAGTTCTCTATATAATACAGATCATGCTCAATCCGCTTTTCAATCGATGTGTCCCCCCGATATCCATTAATCTGCGCCCATCCCGTCATCCCGGGACGCACCTGATGCTTAATCATATACCGCGGTATCTCTTCCTTAAACCTTTCCACAAAAAACGGCCGTTCCGGACGTGGTCCCACCAGGCTCATATTCCCCACCAACACATTAAAAAGCTGCGGCAGCTCGTCAATGCTGGTCTTCCGAATCACCTTTCCTACCGGCGTCACCCGGGGGTCATGCGGCGTCGTCCATTGCCCTTTTTCCTGATTGGGAGATTGTACCTCCATTGAACGGAATTTATACATTTTAAAAGGACGGTTATGCAAACCTACACGTTCCTGGCTATAAATCACCGGCCCCGGCGATGTCAGCTTGATCAAAACCACTGTCATCAGCATCACCGGAGAAAATAAAATCAGCGCGGCAACCGCGCCAAAAAGATCCATGACACGCTTAATCGTGGCATTGAGAAGATCATTGAGCGGCACATGGCGGATATTGATGACCGGCAGTCCCTGTAAATCTTCTGTATACGGCCTGGTGGGAATAAATCGGTTGTAATCCGGAATAAACTTCGTATGCACCCCGGATTTCTCGCACTCCGCTACCATTTTCTCCAGTCCGGCGTAGTCCCGAATACTGAGAGTGATCGCAATCTCATCTAACAGGTTCATATCCAATATCGTTTTTAAGTTATCGGTGGAACCAATCACCTTGACTCCCCGATAACCCTCCCCCCGATGTCTGTGATCATCCAGAATCCCCCGGATCTGATAGCCCCACTCCGGATTCGCCTTCACCCGGTCAATATAGCTTTCCGCCGCCCGGCTATAGCCGATGAGCAGCACATGCTTCTGATTGTAGCCCTTGGAACGAATCGAGCGTAAGCAGGTTCGGATCAGATTCCGCTCCAATGTTTCCGCCATCACATTGACTGCAAAAAAACACACCACCATCCGGTTGGAAAAGTGATAATAGAACGGATTCTTTCTGCCAAGCTGCAATACCATGGCAAAGAGCAGCAGCCCAATCATATTGGCCTTAAGGATATTGGCCAGCTCTTGCCGGCGCCCCTGCACCCGCTTAGGCGTGAACAAATGAAATATCGTATATAACAGCAGATAGACCGGTACAACGATCACCAGCACTCCCAGATATATCTCCGGGCGCAGCACCTCTCCCGCTTTGCGGAACCAGCCGCTGCCAATCGTGATATACCAGCTCAAGATATAGGCCACTGCAATCACCAGTGCATCGATCAGCACATGCAGACGGTTCAATCTTTTTTGGTTATCTTTTATCATAATGTTTTACCTTATAGAAATTACGAAAAGTACAGGCATCTCTGACGGTACGATTATACACGAATTTCTCTTGTTGTACTATTAAATTTCTCTTAAATCTCCGGATTTTCCCTTTTTCCGCTTCTTTTTTTCAACTGCCGGCGTGAAAACTCATAGATGTAGAGCAACGCTCCCAGGAACAATTCCCACTGAATTGCCAGATAATTCTCCAGGTTTTCTGAACGATACGGCACCTTTTTGGCTTTATGTGCCGTGCAGATGCCTTCCCACACTCCGGACAGATACTCCTTTTCAAAACCGTTTTTTCGGAAAAACACATATTTCCCCGCAATTCCGGCCAGAATCGGTACACTGTTGATTATTAGCTGAGGCAGCGGCATATTCTTATAATTGAGATAAACATTATTGCGCGCCGCCAGCCTTACCTTGAACGGATTATACTTTGAGCCGCTCGTACCGCTTCCCACATGGTACACTACCGCCTCCGGGCAATACCGGTTATAGTATCCCGCAATTTTGGCGCGATATCCCACATCAATATCCTCGAGATAAGCAAAATGCAGCTCATCAAAATATCCGATATCCTCAAATACCTCCCGCCGGTAGATAGCCGCTCCGCCGCAGGCAGAAAAGATATGGCAGGGGCGGTTGTAGCGCTCCACCTCCTGCCCCACTCCCCGCTGATATGCCCAGCCCATAATACTGTACATATCTCCGGCGTCATCCATCCGATCCGGATGATACATCTGAATCATCTTCGGGCTCACGGAAAAAATCCTCGGCGATTGTTCAATCGCATTTAGCAACTCCTTCACATAATCCGGCTCTGCCCTGGTATCATTATTCAGCAAAATCACATAAGGAGTATGCACGGCCCGCAGGCCAGCGTTGACAGCCCCGGAAAAGCCGGTATTCTCCGGCAGGAGCAAAACGGGAATCTCCTGCTCTTTCAGCCAACCGCCACTGCCATCCTCTGAACCATTATCCACCACCAGGATATCGAAGTCCCGATAAGTCTGACAGGACAGCGCTTCCAGGCATGTTGGCAGAAATTTGAGGCCATTATAATTCGGTATAATAACGGTGATTTTCTTCATACCTTTACCTCCAACCGGTAGGGCTCTCCAATCTTCTCCTTAAGCAGATCCCGCAGCGCAAAATTCGATTTGCGCAAAGTCAGATTCGGATTGTAATATGGATCTCCTTTTGCCAGAATCTCCGGCCAGCGCTTAGCAAAGATCCCTATCTCCCGGTTAAACCTGGCCACCTTCTCTGGCGTATCCTCCAATCCGCGGGATTTCGACTCATAGTGATACAGCAACGCATACGGCGCATAAACCACCAACCGGCCCGCGGCCCGGACCTTCATGCAATAGTCGATATCATTAAACGCTACCGCCAGTTCTTCCGTGAATCCCCCCACCTGTCGGAAAAGCTCTGCCTTGGTCATCATGCAGGCGGCTGTCACCGCACTGTAATCCTGCGCACACATCGCGCGGTGGAAGTAACTGTTCTCCGCCTGATGCAGGCCGATAAAGGTGTGCCCGGCGATCCCGCCAAAACCGACCACTACTCCTGCATGCTGGATCGTATCATCCTGATACAAAAGCCTTGCTCCCACCACACCCACATCCTCGCGCTGGCAAAAGCCCAGCATCTCCTCAAACAGACGTGGCTCGATAAGCTCTGTATCATTATTTAAGAAAAGAAGATATTCTCCCTTTGCCTGAGACGCGCCAAAATTATTGATTGACGAATAATTAAACTCCCGTTCCCATGTCACTACCCGTACTTGGGGCAGCTCCTCCTGAATCGCTTTATAGTAGGCAAACGTCTCCTTTTTTGTGCTGTTGTTCTCAATAATGACAAACTCCAGGTTCCGGTAAGTAGCTTTCTTTAAGATTGAACGGATACACAGATCCAGATCCGGCGTGTGATCCTTGTTGGGAATCACCACCGAAATGAGCGGATTGCCTGCAATATCAAAGATCGTATGATAGATCCCGTAATCCACTCCTTTTTCTACCTTCTTTGCCACAATCCCGCAACGCTCATAATGGGCCATGATCGCACGCGCGCCTGCTTCAAAGGCATACAGCTTGCTCTCCGGGTTGCTGGCTGTAGATCCCTGATGACAACGCCAGTGATACAATACCTTGGGAATGTGATAAATCCCCTTTGCCGCCTCGGAACAGCGGAAAATGAAATCATAATCCTGGGCGCCGTCAAACTCGTGGCGAAGCCCGCCAACCCGTTCCAGTAAATCCCGCTTTACAATCAGCAAATGGCAAATATAATTGACGCTCGTCAGCAAATCCGGATTAAAATCCGGTTTGAAATGCGGATCAAACAATGCGCCGCCGTCCATATCCAGCTTATCCTCATCGGAATAAATCATATCACACTCGGGATGTGCCGCGATAGCCGCCGCAACTTCATAAAGTGCATGCTCCGGCAAAGTATCATCGTGATCCGCCAGCACAATATACTCTCCCCTTGCCATGGCAATGGCCGCATTGGTATTGCCGGAAATCCCCCGGTTCTCCCTCAGGTTCTCACAGCGGAAACGGCTGTCCCGCTTTGCATACCAGCTCATTACCTTTTCTACAGTACCGCCCTCTCCCTTTGGGCTCCCGTTGGCCACACAGACTTCCCAATTCCCATAGGTCTGAGCCAGGATTGAATCCATCATTTCCCGCAAATATTTTTCCGGCGTCTTGTAGGACGGAATCACGATTGAAAGCAGCGGGCTTGCCGGCAATTTCTCCTGCCTCTGACGGCGCAGCTCTTCTTCGTCCGGTTTTGTCAGATCGTACCATTCCTTATAATCATAATCATTGTCCAAACCTTGTAATTTATGCTTCGATTTGAGAAATAATGCCTTAATTCCATGTTTTTTCCCAAACTCCGCTGCCACCCGTACGGTTTCCATATTCATCAGGTCATGGATCTTTTCCCGACGCTTATATGCCACACTGGAGCGTTTGGCAATCAGCTCTTCATTAAATTTGATCCGCTGTTCTTTACCGTCACAGCGGATCTGCAGCCAGTAGCTGTTCCCCCGCTCATAAGGGAACCGGATATCAAAGCCAAAATCCTTATCGTAAATCTTTTTATAATATATCTGGCTGACATCATCCCTCCTAGTCGCCACATGGCGGAACCGAACCGGCTTTTTCGACTCATCAATGACCCGGAAGGTTGCCTTTGACTCCGGCGTCTTTCCGATTACCCAGCCATTCAAGGTTATGGAATTTTCCCGAATCCTTACTACATCGATTTTATACTTCATTTGTTATACCCTTTTCTTTTCGTCATTCTCTGTAAAATTCAGCCGTTCTTCTTCGATCACCAACGGCCTCTTCATCACTCTCTGATTAATTGACAGTACATATTCCCCGATCATTCCGATAAAGAAAATCTGTACGGATCCTAAAAACAGCATTCCCAGCAGCATCGGCGCCATACCGGCCGGAAAACGATCCCACCAGACCAGCTTCATAATCAGGTATGCAAAAGCCACCAGCAGGCTAATCGCACAGCTGATAGCCCCGATAAAAGTGGCCAGCCGCAATCCGGCCTTCGTATAAGAGGTAACGCTCAACATAGCCGCGTCATATAACCGGTAAAAATTGTTATGCGTCTTTCCGGCACGCCGTTTCGGCTGCTCATAAGGGATTTCCTTTCTCTTATAACCAAGCTCTGCCACAATCCCTCGCAAAAACGGCGTCGGATCATCCAGCTTTCTCAGCACCTCGATAAATTCCCGGTCATAAAGTCCGGAGCCAGTAAAATGTTCAATCTGTTCGACATCCGATAACCGGCGGATCATCTTGTAATAACAGCTGCGCAGCCAGTACATTACCGGATTCTCTTTACTGCTGGTCTTGATGCCGATCACTATCTTATAGCCCTCCTCCCATGCTCTCACGTACTGGGGAATGAGTTCCACCGGATCCTGGAAATCCGCCACCATAGCAATGACACAGTCACCTGTCACCTGCAAAAGTCCATGATAAGGAGAATTAAATTGGCCGAAATTCCTGGCATTAAAAATAGCCTTGATTTTGGGATTCTGGCCGCACATCCGCCGCAAAACCGGCCGGGTATTATCCTGGGAGTCATTATCAATAAAAACCAGTTCGTAATCATATTGTGGCAGCTCCCGATCCAGGATTCCGATCACTGCCTGGGCAATCGGCTCCACATTTTCTTCTTCATTATAGCAAGGTATCAGTATACTGATTGTCTTCATCCCAACCTCCGTACCGCAAAACTAAGTGTTTTTGTCATCCAGCATTCTCTCGATTCCCTTGGCAAACGTCATGCTCTCTGTCCAGGTCCCCCGCGTCAGCTCCCGCAGCTTCTCCACTACAGGGCAAATCGAGAGCGCCCCTTCCTTTGCCTGCACAAAGGTGCCATACTCCAGATGCCCCTTTCCTCCGCAAAGCCCATGAATCTCCTCCACAAAAGATCGCAATTCCCGGGTATCTGTGCTCGCCACATTGACCACATGGCATTCCCCCTCCCGGCCGTCGCTAAACCGATACAGCTCTGCCACTGCCTGGGCCGCATCCGAAATTTCCATGAAATTCCAGCGATGGCGGCAAGCGCTTAAGGAAACCTTTTTCCCCTCAGGCAGGTCCCGCACTAGCGTGGAAATAATCGACCATGGGTGATCCCCTTGTCCGTACACACTGAAAAAGCGCAGGTGATAGTAGGTCATTTTCCACTGTCCGCAGAGCTCCCGCGCCTGTTCATAGAATGCCAGCTTCGCTTTGCCATATTCATTGACCGGATGGCAATCCCGGCTCTCCTCCATGATGCCGTCTGGCTGCACCCCATACTCCACCCGTGAACCGGCGTCCATAAAAATCCGGCATTTCAGCCGCCGCGCCGCCTCCAGGCATGCTAAAGAAGCTTCTATATTCGCCGCCTGCACTACAGGCGAATCTATCTCCTCCCGGTTGACGCCTCCCCAGGCAAAATGCAGAAAGCCATCCGCACTGCCCACCGGCTCCAGGCAGGATACTGCTTCTGTCAGAGAACCGGTCACCACGTGCAAATGCTCATGGACCGGCAGCAACTCCCGGTGGGGCGATGCCTCCCGGACAAGCGCATACACCTCACTCCCCTGATCCAGCAGGCGCCCGGCCACATGTCTGCCGATAAATCCTGTGGCTCCTGTCATCACAATCCTTTTTCCTGTCAGCTCCATCCGGCACCCTCCTGCATGATTTCTATATGTTTGGTACGGACTGCCAGAATTCTTACCTCGCGCCCAAAACGGCTCCGGATGATCCCTGCAATCTCATCCGTATAACCGGGCGCCACAATTAACACTACATCCACCGGATGCCGGCTGAAATGCTCCGGCGCCACAATTGGCAGATGAGACGCCGGGGCAAACCGCCCCTGCTTAAAAGGCGCCGAATCGATCATATATTCTGCCGCCTGGCCAAGAACCGTAGTCGCTGCCAGCGTAAAACCCTGATGGCTGGCTCCCCAGATCGCCAACCGCTTTCCTTTCCGCTCCAAATCTCTGGCCAGGTTTTCGATCTCGCCCCTGGTAATCTCATATCCCTCGGCCAGAGAATCCGGAAGTGCCTCCTGCACGGAAGCTGCCGGCGTGATCCATTCTCCCTCCCGCAGCTTTTTCACAACCATCGAAATTGTATCACGGTTCACCATCTCCTCTTCAAGCACGGCAAACCCATTTCGCTCCAATAACCGTCGCAGGGTATCAAAGGAATAATATGCGATATGATCGCGAAGCAGCTCATAATAGCAGCCCTGCTCCAGGATATATTCCAGGGCCGGCACTGTGATCAATCCCATCCCGCCCTCTGATAGGTTGCCATAAATCGCCCGCAGCATGATATCTGGTTCCGGCTGATGCTCCAAAAAATTGAAAGATAAAAACACATCAAAGGGACCCTCCAGGCCAGCCTCGCTTTTGCCAAACACCTGATCTGCCGCCTCAGGAAACTCCCTCCAAACCTGCAGCCCGGCAGCCCTGGCCTTATCCACCAGTACCTGCCTGTGCTCCATGCCATAGGCCTTCACCGGGAACCCGGCCAATACTCCTAAAAACTCTCCGCCGCCACAGCCCACTTCAAGAAAACGCTTCCCTTCCAAATGATAAGTCTCTATCAAATGGCGGTATTGATCACGGCGCAAATTCGTCATGGTCTCCGAAAATCCACCGGCGCGGATCACGTCCCGATAATAAGAAACCGGCGGGCAGTCAAACTGCACCAGCCCACAGTGCGCACATTGATACAGCAGAAGCTCCATCCCTGCATCTGCTTTCACTTCTGTTTCATCCGGAATATCCTGCGCCGAAGCCGGTGCATTCTCCAGCTTAAATACCGGTTTCGCCGGAAGCTGCCTCCGGCAGGCGATGCAATATCTCATAGATTCCCTCCGCAAATGGCGTCTCCGGCTCCCAGCCGGTCTCCGCACAGATTTTCGTGATATCCGGCAGCAAATCCGCCGCTCCCTCCGCATTCTGAGGCCGCTTCCCATAGATAAAGCTGCCTCGGGCGCCGCTAAGTGCGTACATCTCCTCTACAAATTCCCGCAGCCGCCGGGTATCCCGCCCGGCCACATTATAATAACCTGATTTTCCAGCTGTCATCAGGGCGGCCAGCGCCGCAGCCGCATCGTCAATATAGAGAAAGTTCCACCACTGAGTACATTCCCCCAACTGGATCTCTCCCCCCTTACTCCAGGTCCGCAGACAAGACTGCACCAAAGACCATGGATGATCTCCCGGCCCATAGACACTGAATATCCGGGCATGAAGATATTCCATGGCAAGCTCCCTGCACAGCTTCTCAGCCTGACCGGAAAAGTCCCGCTTCGCCTTACCGTATTCTGACACCGGGCGGCAAGGCGTATCCTCTGTAATCCTGTCGTGGCAAATTCCATATTCCGCCTGTGAACCGGTAAAAAGGAATCTCCGGCAGCCCACTTCCGACGCCGCCTTCACCGCCGCCAATGAGCTCGCCACATTTGCCTGTTGAACATCACGCAAAGTACGGTTGCCGCTGCCTGCCCCGCCCCAGCAGGTATGCAGCCATACATCCATGGGACAGGAAATCTCCCTTTTTATTTCACCTATCTTTGGCATGTCCAGTTCCCGTATCTGTATTTGCCTTTCACAGCCCGCCGGAATATGGGAATACAAATTCTCCAGCTTGTCAGATCCTGGACGGACCACTGCCCACACCTCGTTTCCTGCCTGCAAAAGCAGCCGGATCACTGCTGCTCCGATAAAGCTAGTCGCTCCTGTCACCACTGCTCTCATTCTTTTGCCCCTTCTGTTAATTCTCGCCTTCGCGAATCCGCGGAATAATCATCATGGCGTCCATCTCCTCCTCCGGCAAAAACGGGGAAAGATCCTCTAACGGCGGAGACACCATCGTCCCGTCCGGCAGCCGCTTCGCCGCTGATTTCGGCTCAAAATTCTGATCCATTGTCACAAACGCCTCACAGATCGCCGGTCCCTCCAGCTTCAGAGTCCTCTCTACTGCTGCTGCCAGTTCTCCGTTATGGCGGGCCGCCACATAAGGGTAGCCATAAGCCGCAGCCAGTTTTTCCATGTCCGGAAAGCTCAGATCATGGCTGTCCACTCCGATACCAACTAACGGCTCACCGAAATAATTTTTCTGCGTCTGGCGAATCGAATGATATCCTCCATTATTAATGATAAAAATCTTAATTGGCATCTGGTGATGGATAATGGTCTGCAATTCCTGAAGATTCATCTGTATACTGCCATCCCCGGTCAACAAAATAATGTCATCAACAAACGCCTCCGTCCTCTCATCCGTTCCCCCCTGAGATCCATTGACCGCCTGGCAGATGCCGATTGCCGCCGGCAAATCATAGCCCATAGCGGCAATAGCAGAATTGCTGATAAACCGCTGTCCTTTCTTTATAATATAAGAATGGCCGCCAGCCACACAAGCCGAGCCGTTTCCCACCACTGTAATCTGGTTTTCCTTCAGCCTGCTGCTCAGCTCCTGGACAAATGCATAGACATTGGCCGCTTTGTCGGTATCTGGCATTAGATGCTCCGGGCGAATCACCGGATATTTTTCCTTCCACATCCGGCAGGTCTCATTCCAACTCATCCCCGGCAGCCCCTTACCTCCGCCAAATACAGCCTCCTCCTTGTCTTTGGGATACTCCTTTTCCAAAATCCGCCAGAGCGCCTCCAGAAGCTTTTTGGCATCCGCATGCACTCGCATATCTGCATGTACACTGGGCTTTTTCAACTCTTCTTCGTCCACATCACTGAAAATCACATAAGCTTCCCTGGCCCATGTCTGATAATTATACCCTACCTGGCGGATGCTCAAACGGCTTCCCACCGAAAACACCAGATCACTGTTCTGTATCGCAAAATTCCCCGGGCGGTCTCCCATATTCCCGGCACGTCCCACGTAAAGAGGATGCGCATCCCAGATACAGTCCTGGCTGTTCCAGCCAGTGACTACCGGTATCCCCAGTCTCTCCACGACTTTCATAAATATCTCATGTGCACCGGCAATCCGGATACCATTGCCCGCATTGAGCACCGGACGCTCCGCTTTTAGAATCCGCCGGATAATCTCCCTCGCGGTATCCTCTGTCACCTTTGGCGGCAGCACCTGCCGTTTTTCTCCTTTGCCTGCATAATCCTCGCCAATCGCATGAGGAGGCTCTTCCACCATCAAAGGTTTTCTTCCGCGGCTTCCTGCCAGCACCGCTGCCTTCAGGCTGTCCTCAGATGCCGCTGCCACCACCGGCGTCCCGGAAGTATGGTCTACTCCCACTGCATGCATGGCCCAGCCCGTCCCCCCGGCCTCATAATCCGCCGCGTCAAAACCGGCAAGCTGTTCCGTATCCACATATGCCCCCTGCACGTCCAGCGGAATATCCAGCCACGCCGGCCCCGGCCTTCCCGAATAGGCCAGATACAACGCCTTTTCCAGGCAATACCGAATCCGCAGCGGATCGATCACCATCTCACTGTATTTCGTCATACAATCAACTGCCTTGACAATATCAAACTCCTGATCTCCCATTGCACGGATGCCGGTTTTCGACCACCGGGCTGTCGTATCGTACCGCACCTGTCCCGACAAAATAAGCATGGGAATCGAGTCCAGCCATCCCCCTACCACACCAGTAATTGCATTCGTCCCTCCCGGTCCCGTAGTCACACATACAAGCCCAATCCGGTTATGAATCCTGGCATACGCCTCTGCAGCGATGGCACATGCCTGTTCATGGTGCTGATACAGGCACTTAAGCCCCGGCTGATGGCCCAACGCATCATTTAAATGCATAGCGCCGCCCCCTGTCACGGTAAACACCTGATGAATCCCTGATTCCACCAGCTTTTGCGCGATATAGTTGGACACCTTTATCTTCATAATAGCAGCTCCTCTCATTCCCGGCAGGGAGGTTTTCTTTCGATTATAGCATATCCTTCAAAAAAATCCTACTCCCTAAATCCAGCTACTTCCCCAAACCCCTCCCTTCCTCTTCCCCACCTGCTTCCAACTCTGCCAGCAACCTTCACTTTTCAAATCAAAAAAGATCAACTATAATCGCAGAGTAATGCAAATATGGATTTTCGGCCACCAAACAACACCGGGACAGACAAGTCCCGACACACAAAAAAGGAGAGTAATTTAATTATGAAAAAACAGATTCAGTTTCTGGCTGTATTATCCGCCGCGGCAGTGATGACTGCGGTAACCCCTGAAATATTTACGGTAATTCCCGGGTTTGCTCAGACCGCATTTGCGGCTTCCAAAGCCGGCTGGGTTGAGAAGGACGGCGACCTTTGCTATTTGGACGGCGACGGTTATCCGCTGACAGATACCTGGAAAAAGAAAGACAATAACTGGTACTATCTCAATGAAGAGGGTGTAATCGCCCGTTCCATGATGATAGACGAGTACTATGTAGATGAAGATGGCAAGCGCATCTATAATCAGTGGATCAGCGAAGAGAATGAAGATTGGGATTGGGATGATGAGGCTTCCGACACCAATTGGTACTACTTCGGCAGCGATGGCAAATATGCCGTTTCTGAGTGGCAGGTCATCGACGGCAAGTCCTACTACTTTAATGAAGAGGGACACATGCAGACCGGCAAGCTGGAGCTGGATGGCTTCACCTATTATCTGGGCGGCGAAGATGACGGTGTCATGAAGACCGGCTGGGTCGAGCTGGAAAACGAGGATGAAGAAAGCGATGCCGAAACTGTCTGGCACTATTTCGATAATAAAGGAAAAATGGTAGTCAATCAAATCGACCGCAAGATCGGAAGCGATTACTATACCTTTGAAAACGGTATTTTACAGACTGGCTGGTACAAGTTGCCTGCTGCTGACTCTGAAAATGCTTCTGACTCCAATGCAGATGCCAGTGCTTCCACAGATTCCGCTCCTGCCGTGAGTGTCGGCGATTACCAGTATTACGAGGAAGACGGTAAGCGTGCTGAGGGCTGGTATCAGATTGAAGGTGCCCCCGGTATCAGCGAGGAAGGCGAAATTTTTACCTTTTATTTCAAAAAAGGCAGCCCTTATCATGCCGCCACAGGCATTCAGACTTTTAAAATTGATTCCAAACGCTATGCCTTCAACACCAGAGGTGAGATGGAAACCGGTCTCCAGGTCATCACGAACGAAGACGGAAGCACTTCTAATTATTACTTTGGTGATGACGGTGTTATGAAAACCGGCAAGCAGACAATCTATAATGAAGATCTTGATGAAAATCAGACCTGGTTCTTCCTGTCTGACGGCGGTGACAAGGGACGGGGCTTCCATGGAGTACGCGACAATAACGTATATCGTCAGGGCTTGCGTTTAGACGCCGAGCGGGATCTCCGCTATGCTCCTGTTGAATTGGAAGGCGTACAGTACCTGGTTAACGCCTCCGGTACTATCCAGAAAGCATCCTCTTCTTCTAAATCCGATGAAAAGCCGGAGCTGGGAAAAGGTTATAAGGATTTTAAAGATGCCAATGACAAAATCTGGACTGTTAATACCAGCGGAGTCATCCAAAAATAATTTTTAAAAGATTAAACATTCATCCGTTCATATAGAAATCATATAAAATAAGTCATCTGCCAGTTCGCTATCCAGGTTCAAGCGATCCATGAACATTGGACAAAGCAACTGGCAGATGACTTATTTTGCGACTTTTTACAAATCCTGTCATATTTTCTAAGCCATCGCGTTATATATAATAAAGTAACACTTGTATAACTAAGAGTACATATTAAAGCTATGGAGGTTTCCATGAAAGAACTGTCTGTTTATTGCTGTCCCTCCTGCGGGCGCTATACCTTTACCCGGCCAATGCCATCCATTACCTGTCCGATCTGTGAGACTTCAATGGAGCTTCTTACCCACTATTCCAATTTTTGCTCTTTAGATCAAGAAGAACGGGACAAGCTTTTGGCTCGCAAAATCATCGCTGCCAATCCGGCTGCATGCAGCCGTTTTCTCGCTTATATGCGTTCCTGCTCCGGAGGGGAGGCTGCCGCTCTTTCCGACCCCTACCTCCCTGTCCTGGAATCCGAAAATAAAAAACTGAACGAAACAATCCAGTGGATGCACCAAACCATTTGGGATCTTCTTGCCAAAAACAAGGAATTAGAGCATACACTGGAGCAATACCTTGCCAAATCCGATGAAACGCCCTGACAGTTGTCAGCGCTTTGATTCTCCTGTCACATACCGTTTTATTAACCGGTTTAACGTTACCTTCAATTGTTTCACTACCATTACCAGCATCTCATTGTCTTTTTGTAACATTTGATTTTGTTCCTTCAATTTCTGTAACTCTTTTTCCTGTTGCTGTACTACCCATTCCCGTGTTTCTCCTTCCATTACTCTCATGATATCTCATCTCCTTTTCATAAATCTCTATGCTTCTATATCCAATATAAAGCCTTTTTCCCTTTTTGAAAAGCAGAAGAAATCGCGCAATTCGACAAATTCCGCCCTATTTCTCAATCGATTTATCGCCCTACTATATCTGTCAATTTTTCTTCCCCCGCCTCACTACCACTTGTAATCCTGCTTTTTTGTCCGTTCGACAATAACCGCAAATTTTTTTCTGGCTTCTAAAATAAATCCCCGCCAGGGTTATTAACATTTTTCTTACGATTCCCATAAAATCCTTACGATCCGCTCCTGGCTATTGCCATCCATTCCCACCCCTGCTATAATAAACTCAAACAGAAAGCTGAGGTGAAGTGTGATGAAACACAAACTGAGTCTGATTTTGTTTTTAACGATATCCTGCCTTTTTCTGACCGCATTCCCGTCTCTAGCCGGTGAATGGCAAAAGACAGAAGAAGACCAGTGGCAATACATTCAGGACAACGGTGAGCCCGCTGTCGGCTGGCTGGAGCTGGACGGCAAGCGCTATTATCTCGATGAGAATGGTTGTCGCAAATGTGAGTACTGGCAGAAGGATGACGGTGCCTGGTATTATCTGGATGAGGAAGGCGTGTTGGTGACGGACGCCTGGGTTGATAATTACTATGTAGGCGAAGACGGCAAACTCGAAAAAAAGCGGTAACATCCGTAATGAGGGCGTTGTAAGATAAATCATCTGTCATTTCTCTTATTCCGTGTCCGGCTGTTCACGAACATTCTATCTGCTCTTGACGGACTGTGTCCGTTAAGAGCAGGCTGTGTGTACGAGAACCTTCCGAATGCGGGATAAAGAAATGGCGGATGATTTATTTTGCGGCACCCTCTGTTTTTATCTCTCTTTCCTGCCCTTTTTTTACAATTTTGTTTCTAATTGTAATAAAATATTACGGAAAATTCACATTTTAGATAGTTGTATGTCATTCCATTATATGTTATTCTTTCTTTGGTAAATCTTATCAGCGCATGATAAAAATAATTATAACACAAATCTGGAGGAGTTTATTTATGAAAAGGAATACACTTTGTTTATCTGTTCTGGCTGCTGCTTTTACCCTTACCGCCGGGTTCACTGCATTTGCCGGACAGTGGGAGCAGGACAGCAACGGTTGGTATTACGTGCAGGATAATGGTACTCTGATTTATGGCCGGGCCTTCACCGATCCAGCTGACGGCTCCGAATATTTTATGGATCCGGACGGCTATATGATGACGGAAACCCGCGTAAACGGTTTCTGGTACGGCTCTGACGGCCGCCGGCAAGAAAAGACAGAGGCTGAGATTGCTGCCGAGGCTGCCCGTGAGCAGCGGCTCGCCTCCCGTCCCAGCCCCTCAAAAGAGCAGGCTGCTGCCAAGCAAGCTGCCCAGGCAGCCAAGACCTCAAAGATTGCCGCCGGCACCACACGTCTTGCCTATCAGGCAGAGATGAAGGCACTGATGGACGCCATTTTCATCGATACCCGTTCAAAGGTCAAGAACAATACCGCCATTAAGGGCAGCACCACAGAAGACAATATTGAGGTCATCTACCGTTTCAATGTTGACGGCCGCGGCACAGCGCTTTCCTGTTCCTTATGGAAGATGTCCAATCCGGAAAACTCCCGTTACAAGCCGGAGGCATTGGAGCTTTCCTACAATCGCGACATCGTTTCCGACGCCAGTGAAGTCTCTGTTTTCAACAATGCTTTCAGCCGGCTTTTGACGGCCGCCCTGGGCGAGAACAAGAGCAAAGCTGTCTACGATCGTTGCCTGGCAGAAGAAATCGGAGGCGGCGGCAGCTTTGAAGAAACCGGAGTTTCGGATACCGGCAATTCCTATGAACTGACTTATCGGAATAATATGGCCACGATCAAAATCACCTGCAGTGAGATCGATCCCAATGCCGCCGCCGAAGAAGAGGCTACCCTGGAGACAGCAGCCGCAGAAGAGGCTGCTCCGGAGACAGCAGCCGAACAGCAGCCTACCACTTCTGTTATCGTAGCCGGTCAGGGCGCTCTGGCTGCTGCCAGTGAAGCCGGAGATTCGGCTGCTTCCGAGACTGTTGACAACAACAGCGAGGCTGACGGCAGCAATGAGACAGAAGCCGGAACCAGCTCTGAGACAGAGGCTGCTGCCTGAATTACCATCAATATATAGCTACGAGAATAAGAGGGTGTCGTAAAATAAGCCAACCACAGCTATTTCCCGACACTCTCTTATAATTGTTAAAATTTTGTGTTTTTTATAAAAAAACCTACCCAAACCTCTCCACATCGTATATAATACTAACTACTTGCCCTAAACCTGCATGAAATAATAATTTACACGCTTTTGAATGCTAAATAGGAGGAACCAATTATGAAAATCAAGAAATGGTTATTAGCTGCCGGATGTATCGCTTTGTTATGCGGATGTACCAAAAAAAATATTATAAATACGGAAGAATCTGCTCAGCCGGACTTTAATATGTATATGGATGTAGAACTGGATATGGAGCAGCTTCATGAGGATGTCAATGATATTTATTTGGATGAGAATGATTACCCAATGGCTGCTGCCATTGATTTTGAGCTGAATCTGGAAGAAGCCTATGTCAATGTCACAGTTGTGGTAAAAGATGGCACCAGCCCGGAAGACGCCGCCTATTTTGCCGACGTCGCCATCAAAGGAATCAATGATCAGGTTGCTGTCCAGGATTTCTCTTATGGAGAATCTGATGACGATACCTTCGGTGGGCTGTACCAGGACAACGTAATTAATCTGAAGGTTTATGAAGAATCCGCATATCGCTCCAACGGCGAACCCATGTTTGAGACACAAGTTCCGATGGACGAATATCAGGTCTTTGAGATCGGAGCATAATGCTTCCTTCATCCAAACGCAAAAGGCTCTGGCGGGCTATGGTTTCTTCTTTCCAGAACCATAGTCTACCAGAGCCTTTTTCTGCCATACCCCTTTTTTGAAATAAAGAATTCTCTGTTCAACCCGTTATCTCATTCCACCATCAGATAAGGAGCTCATATGTCTGAAACCACGGATTTCCCCATCACCTTCACCGATCGCTTTGGAAAACATTATCAGCTCTCCGCTATGGATATTTTCTATGTGGAAGCTGACAACATCTATTCGCGAATCATCTGCCAAGAGCAAGCCATTCACATTCCTTATCCTCTTTCTCTGATGGAAGAGCTCCTGCCCGATTATTTTCTTCGCATCCATCGCAGCTTTTTGATCAACCGTTACTTCATAACCGCCTTTTACCGCCGGACTGTCATAATGGCTAACGGCGTTCGCCTACCAGTACCGGAGAAAAAGTATCATTGGCTGAAGCATTGCCTGGAAGAACCGGGCAGCAACGCTTCTGGCAATTCCTGAGCCACCAGCGGATATCCTCCCGCATGCGCAATAACATCGCCAGTTTCTGCGCTGATTTCCTGAGGGCGGCTTCCCCTTCGCAATCCGTTGCCGCCTCCATGCATGCCTGATATTGCCTCAGGCAATCCGCCTCTTTTCTCTCCAGCAGCTCTTGCACCTGTGCATACGCCCGTTCCCCGCCAGAAGCGATCGCACTCAACGCCCGGATCAAAGATACCAAAAGCCCATTATGCTCCCGATCCCGAAAGCTGTCACGCATCATCAGCTCTGTCAGCCTTGCCAGCTCATCCAACAATTCCGTTTCCCGGATTTCTCCCAGTGCCATTATCATATCCGGATATTCCAGCTTCCGGGGCGCATAATGTCTTCGCTCGAGATAGCGGCGAATCCGCACTACACCCTCACGCTCTTGCATCTTTACCAGACAGATATCCCGCTTCATTTCCTGCCCCGAATAACGCTCCACATAGTTTTCGAGCTGTTTCTTTAATCCTGCATCCCGGGTACTCGCCAAACGCGCCACCGCCCAGTAAAAAAGCTTTCCATGCAAATCAGGAGGCAGCCTGTCGCAGATTTCTCCCACTGGCATAAACCGGCAAACGTACTCCACCGCTGCCTGACGCACCCAGGCCTTCCGCTGCCCGTTTTTCGCTATTTTCACCATCGGTTCTTTGAAATCACGGAGTTCACGGCTGATGCAATAGCGAATATACCGCAGCAATTCTTCGTTGTCCAAATTTTCCTGTTCCAGATTATTAAGCGCCTGCGCACATGCATACCCGTTCTTCTCCAACGCCTCTGTACGAGAAGTCTCCGCCTTCGGCAGGATCTCGATAAATGTCTCCCGGATCCCCTCCAGAACAAAGCGGTAAAAGTCCAAAATCATTCTCTCTTCCGCTCCCGTAAGCCTCCTCTTCTCAGAAAATACCAGCCGCCCTTCTTCTGCCAGGATCCCGGCTCCACATTCAGCTCCGTAACAACTGGCCTTCACAACCGCATCCCGAAGAAATGCCCGTTCTTCCCTCTCGTCTGTCCGCTGCTTCCATATATCACTGCCGGCCTGAACATATCCATATAAATCTGCCACGGGATCCTGATACCGCAAATAACGGTGAAGCCAATCCCATCCGGCCAGCCTTGCCGCCTCTGTACCGTGCTCCAGAAGAAACTCCTGCCATCTGGCCGTCATCCTTTTTCTCAGTGTCTTTTCAAATTTATCAAACATCCGGCTGTCACCAGGAATAAAAATCCGGCATACGTCATTTCGTTTTGTATCATAATGGGCGGCACAGACAGCAGAAACTAAAATATCGATTAACCGCTCTTCCATCACTTATCGCTTCTCCCTTATCTTTTGTTTGAATCAGTATACTAGAAAAATATTATTTTTTCAATTTATTTTAGTTTTTATTTTTCGCTTTATTCACTTTATTTTTATACATTTTAATTTTTTCCTGAATATAAATATGATATAATTTAAGAAAAAAATTCTCCTGCAGCATTCAAGCCAATCGCGGGATGACACTGCAGGATTCCACCTGACAGGAGACATAAAAAGATATGAATATTAAACAAATACTATTGCTTTCCTGCACCGCCGTCCTCCCATTCTGTGCGGGCTGCAGTCGTTCTTCCTCATCGATTCAAAGGCCCCCCTTAACCACCGTCAATCTCCCCAGGGCAAACCCTGGCCCCCCGGATTCCGGCACATCCGGCACACCGGCAAGAGACCCTGCCCCGGCAGTTCCCGAGTGGGAACAATATCTTCAGTCCATGGCCCTGGAAGAAAAGGTTGCCCAGCTATTTATCATTCTTCCCGAATCGCTCATCGAAGGGGTAGACTGTGTCACCGCTGCCGGAGCTACAACCCAAAAAGCCTTTCATGATATTCCAGTCGGCGGTTTTATCTATCTGCGCGATAATTTGCAATCAAAAGAACAAGTCAGGGCTATGTTGTCCGGCGTACAGGCTTTCAGCAAAGAGCGTTTAAATCTCCCGGCTTTTCTCTGTATTGACGAAGAAGGCGGCCAAGTGGCCCGTATCGGAGGCAGCGGGCGGTTTGATGTCCCGCTCATTCCCAACATGGCAGAAATCGGAGCATCCAAAGACGTCACTGAAGCTCATAATGCAGGCGTCTGCATTGGCTCTTACCTTTCTGAACTGGGATTTAATCTCGATTTTGCCCCAGTGGCTGATATCCTGAGCAATCCACATAATCAGGTAGTAAAAGAGCGTTCTTTTGGCAATGATCCTGCCGTTGTATCCGCCATGGCCCTGGCTACCTCCCGCGGCCTCCAAGAGCAGGGAATTCTAAGCGTTTATAAGCATTTCCCCGGCCACGGCGCTACCGCTGGCGATACCCATCAAGGATATGCCAGCACAGAAAAGACGCTCGAAGAACTAAAAGCATGTGAACTGATCCCTTTCGAGGACGGAATCCAAGCCGGAATTCCCTTTATCATGGTGGGGCACTTTTCTCTCCCTCGCGTAACAGAAGAACCGGTCCCTGCT
The DNA here is from genome assembly GCA_910588125.1 of uncultured Lachnospiraceae bacterium. GTDB lineage: Bacteria > Bacillota > Clostridia > Lachnospirales > Lachnospiraceae > Brotaphodocola. Next base: position 2,649 of record CAJUPI010000028.1, on the reverse strand, counting down.
TCCCTTTCTTCTGTCATCATTACAGATCTGCTAAGAAAAGAGATGGGCTTTGATGGCATCATCATTACCGATGCCATGAATATGGGCGCCGTGGCACAGCAGTACTCCTCCGCTGAAGCGGCTGTCATGGCTTTGAAGGCCGGCAATGACATGATATTAATGCCAAGCGATTTTAAAGCTGCTTATCAGGGAGTACTGGATGCCGTAGCCCAGGGCGAGCTAAGCATAGAAAGAATCGATGCCTCTCTCAGACGGATTTTGCGGGTAAAGATGGCAATGAAGATATGATGGGATTTTTGCGTTTATTTTCCTCTTCCGTCATAGATTCTATATTGTAACCATTCCCTGGCCATGTTACAATGCGAGTAAGACGAAATCCTATCCCTGATATCAGAGGTTGTTGCAAAATAAGCCGTCTTCCGGTATCATCACATTATTTCAAAAGAAAAGGATTTACCTATATGAAAAAGAAAGCACTTCTGGTAACTACAGTAAGCGGATTCATCCCCCAGTTTGAGATGAATAATGTAAGGATCCTGCAATCCATGGGCTATGAAGTACATTATGCATCCAATTATCACACGCCTGCCTATGGCAATGACAATCACCGTCTTGACAGAACCGGTATCATCCGTCATCAAATCGACTTTGTCCGGAGTCCGTTTCATCCTGCCAATATCTCTGTCTACCGCCAGCTCTACCGCCTTATGAAGCAAATACCATTCGATCTGGTCCACTGCCATACCCCCATGGGCGCTGTCATGGCCCGGCTGACGGCCCATGCGACCCATACAAGCCCGGTTATCTATACCGCACATGGATTTCATTTTTATCGGGGGGCATCTTTGATCTATTGGTTATGCTATTACCCCATGGAACGTTTTCTTTCCCGATATACCGTGCAGCAGCTCTGCATCAACCGGGAAGATTACCAATGCGCCAAAAAAACATTCCACGCCAAATATGTAGACTATATCCCTGGAGTCGGTATCGATTTAACAAAGATTCCTGAACATGATGAAGAATTCCTGAAAAAAAAGAAAGCAGAACTCGGATTGCCTGCTGACAAAATTATCGTATTATCCTCCGGCGAATTAATTAAACGCAAAAATCATGAAGCCGCTATCCGGACTATAGCCTGGCTTCACGAACAGCAAAAAATCAACACTCCCGCTACTCCTCAAGTCCATTATGTGATATGCGGGCACGGAAAACGAGAACCCTACTTAAAGCAACTGGTACATACGCTGAATGTCTCCGACATCGTCACCTTTGCCGGATATCGTGAAGATATGTTGGATATCTACCCGATCGCCGATGTTTTTCTCTTCCCCTCTTATCAGGAAGGCCTGCCCATGTCTCTTCTAGAAGCCATGGCCAGCGGCCTGCCGGTCATTTGTTCAGATATCCGCGGCTGCCGGGATCTGATGGGCACCGCCCGGTCAGAGACAGATACCTTAAAACTCTGCGCCGGAGGCTTTATGACAAAAAAGCCGGATGATATTGAGGCGTACGGCCAGGCATTGCTTCAGCTCCTGGCAGATCCTGAACGTTTGAAAAAATCGGGATATCAGAACAGGCTTAGAAGCCGTAAGTTTAGTATTGAGATGGTGGATAAGGATATGAGACGGATTTATGAGAGGTTGGATAGCCATCGCCCTCGATTTTCTAAGCTGCCATACATCCAATACCATTAAGTTAATTTCCCCAGAAGGTACGCCATGGAAAAAGGAGTGGGAAGCAGAAGCAATGTCATTAAGTTTAGTTCTGAGAATACTCAGCCATGGAAAAAGGAGCGGGAAGCGACGGAAAAAGCAGCAGACCATTTTTCCGTCGCTTCCCGCTCCTTTTTCCATGGCGTACCTTTTGAGAAAATTAACTTAATGACATTGGAAGCAGAAGTACTCATTTTTATGAGGGAGTTGCAAAATAAGTCACCCGTCATTTCTCTATCCTGTGTTCGGACGGTTCACGTACACAGTCTGCTCTTAACGGACAAAGTCCGTCAATATCAGACAGAATGTTCGTGAACAGCCGGACACTGGATAAGAAAAATGACGGGTGACTTATTTTGCAACTCCCTCATGATGATCGAATGAGCTTCATACGGCGGTCGCCAAGTTCTGCCTGTAAAGTGCATGGTTGCCCTTCTTTTCTCTTACAGATGGTGAACGCTTTTTCTATACCGCTGTAGTTCTTCTTCGCTGGCGTTTCTTATGATTTCATCGAGAAACGCCAACAATTTTTCCTTTTCCTTCGGCAGTTGCCCATGAAACTGGTACGCATTGGAAGCCCCCATTGCCGCAAAGATGGTAGGAATCTGCAAATTTTCAACGAGTATCCGTACTTCTTTATATTTTTCGAGTTCGCCTTCCTCTTGCCAATTCCCGCGCTGTATTTCAGCATAAAGTTCAGAATCGGGATAAATCGTAAGCATATTTGCCCCGATAAGCGTAGGGTGTATCTGGTTGCATATATCAGCCGTCAATTTTGCTCCAATCTCTCCACGACCTGCCCCAGAAATACTCACCAAATAAAAGAAACTGTAATGAATATCTGCTGCATCTAATCTCTGGCATTGCTCTATGATGTCTGCCGAGGTATATCCCTTGTTCATAAACCGCAGGGCTTCATCATCGCCTGTTTCTA
>CAJUPI010000027.1 GCA_910588125.1 uncultured Lachnospiraceae bacterium | reverse complement strand
AGTGATTTTAGGAATTCTTGATCCCGAAACCGGAAAAAGCGGCAGACCATTTTTCAGCCTCTTCCCACGCCTTTTTCCATGGCGTACCTTCTGAGAAAATTAATTTAATGACATTGTTATTTGCACTCATTCCTGAAATTTTGGCGATACGCCAGATAAAAGACAGAATCGTCTTTGAATCAATCTTATCACAACAATCTTATTCGAAAATTCTCTAATCGATGAAAAATTCCTAAAATAATAACCGTCTGGCCATCTATATCGAACACCACCATATAATTCATTCCCGGCACAATTGCCTCATGATAGCCCTTGCCTGATAAATACCCATCACAGCTCACCGGAAACTGTAATGGGTTTAGCTCCAGGCGGCAATATATCTTCTGAATCCCGTCTAAAAGGCGAAGTGCCGCCGGTTGATTCTCCAGCTCAAACAGGATGTAGTATATCAAACTGTCAAGCAGCTCCTCCGCCCGCTCTGTTACCATCAGTTCATAACCCATACTTTGTCCTCATCTCTGCCAGGGACTTCCTGGCATCTCTCATCTTTCCTTCTTCAACCTGCTTCTCAGACAACTCCAGATCCTGATACATCGCAAGCTGCTTCATCATACTTTCGTAAATCTCCATACTCATAATCGCCATATCTCCATATCCATTTTTTGTAATAAAAACCGGTCCTTTTGTATTGTGGCATAATTCAGATATTTCTGAGGTGTTTTTTAGTTCTTTAATAGGAATAATCTGCGGCATGTCATCACCTCCCTTTATATAGCCTTAATAATACCATAATTATGGCCTTATTGCAATACATTTTTTTATTTTTTTCAAATTCGATTATTGGATTACTATCAAATAGCGAACTTATCCGTTTTAATAAGTACGTTTTAAAAAGGCGAGAGGGCGCCGCAAAACAAACCGCCCGTCATTTCTTTTATCTTGTGCCCGGCTGTCCACGAACATACTGCCTGATGCCAGCAATGTCATTTAGTTAATTTTCTCAGAAGGTACGCCAGAACTAAACTTAATGACATTGCTGCTATTGGCGGACTTTGTCCGTTAATAGCAGACTGTGTACATGAACCATCCGGACACAAGATAGAAGAATAACGGGCGATGCTGAATATTTTGAAACTAATTTAATAACTTTTTGCCCCCAACATCATGGCATCAAAAACATTAATCCTTAAAGAATTTTTCCATCACTTCAGCAGCCGGCATCTCATTACCGGTAAACAGCTTAAATCCCTCGGCCCCTTGCCATAGAAGCATCCCGACTCCGGGAATCGCTTTGCAGCCTGCTTCCTTTGCCTCTTTGATCATCCGCGTTTCCCGGGGATTGTACACCACGTCCGTCACTACCAGATCCTTCCGGAACGCACTCTTATCTTCAATCAGGCTCTCATTATCCATAGGCTTCATTCCCACTCGCGTTGCATTGGTAAAAATGTCGCTGCTGGCAATTTCCTGATAAAATTTCTCTTTGTCAGCCAAATCATATAAATTCACCGTACATTCCGGCACATGGGTACGGATTTTCTCCACGGTAGCTTCTGCATTGGCAAAGAAAGAATCTTTGATTGCAAAAATCGAAAGCTCCCGGATCCCCTCCAGGGCCGCCGTAATCTCTATTGCCGTAGCCGCTCCGCCAGAGCCTACAATCGTCATCTTCTTTCCGGCGATCTCCACACCGTTCTCCCGGCAATTGCGCACCCAGCCCTGGCCGTCCGTGATATATCCCACCATTTTGCCATTCTCATTCACCACCGTATTAACCGCCCCGATCAGCTCCGCCGCTTTTGACAGCTCATCACAACAAGCCGCTGCTGCCGTCTTGCAGGGCATTGTCACATTGAAACCCTGTACATTCAGCAGCCGCAATGCATCAAATGCCTCTTTTGTCTGTTCTTCTTTAATGTCAAATGCCAAATATGCACCGTCAACGCCAGTCCTCTCGCAACTGTAATTTTGCATTGCCGGAGAGCCGGAATGTCCCACCGGGCTTCCAATCAAAGCCAGTAATCTTGTATGTCCGTTAATTGCCATAGCTATATCCTCCTTTTACCCAATAAAATTATCATATCATGCTCCCAATTGTCCTGCAACTCTTTTCATGGCAGATTCATTTCATTTGCAACCATATAGTCAGCAAAAGCCTCTACCGCCGAGGTAATAAAATTCTTCTTGCTATACACCATATAGACCAGTCTGGCATCTTTCGGCACGTCTAAAAGCTCCAATTCCACCAGATTATCGAACTGTCTCTGATATGGCGTTCTTGCCACCAGGCCCACCATAGGTTTCCTGGACACCAGCCCGCATATGGTAATCTCACTGTCATAGAGATACGATGCTTCTATCTGGTTTGGCTTCAATTGCTTTTGCACCACCTGCCCAATCGGAATATCCAGGCGGTAAGTAGTAACTAAATATGGCTTTAATTCTTTCAGATATACACCTTTCTGCCTTGCCAGAGGATGCTCATTATTCACTACGATAATCAGCTCCTGTGTTGTGATTGGCACAAACACCAGATCCGGTTCATTTTCCACCATAGAACAAAAGCCCAGATCATATTGTCCCGATTTTACCCGGGGAATGATATCCAGCGTTACGCCCTGATACACGGAAAATTTTGTCATCGGATTATGAAATGTCGAATAATTATTGATCGCCGCCGCCAAGTAATCCCCCAGCAATGTCGGAATACAACCGACATCCACCGTTCCGCCGATCTGTCCGGAATGGCGTTTTACGAGCGCAATTCCGTGCTCCAGCTCTCTTAAGGCGGCCGTTACATGGTCATAAAACTCGCTTCCATACTTGGTGAGCCGTGTTGTTCTTCCTTCTTTCTGAAACAATGCCACTCCAAGCTCTTTTTCCAGAGAAGACATAGAATCGCTGAGACTGGGTTGACTGATATACAATTCCTTTGCAGCTTTGGTATAATGCTGCAGCTCCGCCAGCTTTTTAAAGTAATAAAGCTGTGATAAGTTCATGTTTTTCCTCCACATGTATTCCACTACTACGTCAAACAGGCTTTCGGAAAATCCAAAAGCCTGTAACGGCGCAGTGATAAGCAATATTAGAATATAATTCCCATAGTCGCCATCATAGAAATGATAAAACCAGCGATAATACAAGGAATCGTAGATCCAAGCACCACATGCTTGTAGCTTTCTGCAAGCGTACATTCACAGACAGAAGTCTCCATAACCACCGGTGAGGCATTGGGCAGCTTATTCAGCGTAATACCTGCTTCCACAACAATTCTGTGCAGAGCATTTACATTGGCTCCCATATCCAGGAATGCTTTACCAAAGCTCTCCAAGAACAATGTCTCCGCAGAAATTGCCGAACCGGTTAATGCGCCGCAGATCATAGTTCCCAGCCAGGTCTTTAGATAGATTGGCAGGCTGATGCCCAGTACAAACTGCTGTACAGCTGCAAATGCAGGAGCCTGGGTCAGCACCCGTGAAAGGCCGATAACCGCCGCCACGGTAAGCATGGTACCCAAACCAGAATTGGCGCCGCTTTTTACAGATGTCTTCAAATTCTTGATCTTTTTAAACTGAGTAACAATAATCACCATCACACCGACTAACAGAGCAGCCGTCAAGCTGGTGGAGGTCCCCATGCTGGTGGTTGCCACAACCACTGCCAGCACCAGAACAAAGGGAAGCAGAGAAATTAACAGACCCGGAAGATCCTCGTCTTTCATAATGGCATTCTCTGATTTATACATATCCAAAAGCTCTTTTTCCGAATACTTTGCCATGCTCTTCTTCTGGGCATAGTTAAAGTACAGCACATACCAGACACAGGTGATTACGGAGAACACGACTGCCAGCCCCGGGGCTACTCCCAAAGAAGTCCCAAAGAAATTGCTCGGAAGCACGTTACAGATATCCATGGAAAAAGCAAATCCATTAGCATTCGCTCCGCCGCAGATCATCAGGAAAGGCAGCAACCGGCGATCCATTTTATTTTCCCGAAGCAGATTGTCAGCAATCGGGTACAGCACGAATACCATGATGTAACCGTTGATACCCAGCATTGTGATAAAGAATGTACAAATCATCATGATCAAGCCGACTCTTTTTGCGCCCAGGGCATCGGACAGAGATTTGGCAATCTTGGTCGCCAGCCCTGTCTGATTTACCAGTTCACCAAAGATACCGCCCAAAGCTAAAATCAAAAACCACTGGGTACAAAAGCTTCCCGCTCCTTCTGAAAAGGTGGTCAAAAGCCCCTCCCAGAAATTCAATCCGCTGGTAACAAGAATAATAGCTGCCGTAATCACGGATGCCGTGATCATATCCACACCCTTTATAATCATAAAAATCAGCAGGGCAACGGCGATAATCAAACCAATTCCCGATAACATATCATATCCTCCTCGTATAATAATTATATTTCCTGTTCAAGCTTTTTTCTTCCTATTTTTCCTTTTTCAAATGTGCATAATCCGCATCCGGCCATTTGATAACGACGTTCAGGATTGTTGGAATAATCAACGTAAACAGGGTAATGATGGAAGCAAAGGTCAGACCCTTTGACACCAGTGCCGTAAGCCCCATCTGCGATACTGCCCAGGTCAGAATAACATAAAGCAATGTCAGGACTGCTCCCCGCTTATTACGCTTTTCAGCAGATACCTTCGGATCTTCATTCTTCATCTTCTGATACCAGTTCAAAATCCGATCGTTAAAGCCCTGTGCATAGTTGATAGCTGTAGAAATGGTGGCAAAAAAGATCGCAATCGTAATTAATGTCAGCAACACAGCCTTGATGGCGCCGGAGCCAAATCCGTTCTGAACTACCAGGATAGTATAGACTGCTCTTCCGTTTGCCCATCCGTCATATACAGCAGAGTAGTTGGATGCCAGATTAATTACGTTCATCTCCAGAAACGCCCAGTTGGCAATCACTGACAACACCACAGCCCAACGCAAGGTCCTTTTGTTGGTAAACAGCTGTGCATGATTCACATATGCGCCAAAACCGGCCAGATTCTGTCCGGAAAAGATATAAGCCCAACAGAATGCTACCAGCAAATACTTAATATAGCTTCCCACTCCTGCTGCAATATCATCATTAAGCAACTGGGACATAATTCCCATCTCATTGCTCAGCCTTCCCGAAGCCACATTAAAAATAATATTAGGAATGTGTACAGCTACCAGGGCAATGAATATCACCGCACTCATAAATACGGCATTTTTACGCACCAAATCTGTCCCTTTCATACAAAGGACAAACATGATCACACCGATAATCAGCGTGGATGCCAGATACGGAATCCCGGTAAGCTCCTGCAAGGCAGAACCGGAAGTGGAATATGCCAGTGCCATACATACGATCAACAGCCAGTTAAAGTTGAATTCATAGATATATTGCATCGGCTTGGCAAAAATCCCCCCGCAAAAACGGGAGCCATATTTTGCCAGAAAATTGCTGTAATCAAAGGTACGAAAATCCATAGCGAACTTCATAAAGAAATAAATAGCAAAACAGTTGATAGCTGCCACGGCAAAGGGCATAAATAGACAGAAATACGGCTGTGTCACCACGGGAAGCATCCCGTAGAAACCGGTATTCCGGAAAAAATACGTCCATGGGGTGGAACCAGATGCGAAACCGCCTCCACACTGGGAGCTGAAAGCAATCGATACAAACACAAGCACCGTTCTCCAATCAATCCGATTGGCTGGATTTGTTGCTGAATTTTCCATATCATTTACCCCTTTCTGGTAATTCCCAACTTTATAGGTTTTTTCTATAGTTTTTGTCATTTTCTTAACAATCAAGAGTAAAAAAACACCTGTCTAGCTTTCGTTTTTTGCTCCGGATTGCCACTGGGCATTCATCTTATCCAGAGGAACCTCTATCAATCCTGCCCTCTCATCGAATACATAAATTATAAATCCCCGTTTACATCGGAATACACATTCCAGACACGGATCTTCATCGCAATAGGCAAAAGCATCCGTGTCTGCCAGTGCAAACACCATCGGCGGGCGTTTTTCTGGTGCCACATATTTCAAATACCCGCCGGTAAATGTTTTTAAATAAATCCATTCCGGATGATTTTTCGGAGATGCATATTTCCAGGATACCCGAACCGCATTGTCGTTATATCCGCCGGTGATTTGATACGTTACCTGAAGCTGGTCACGGACAGTATCCGCATCTGCCGGTTCTAACCGGCTGGCCTTTTGGCCGCAGCAGATAATCTCCTTTTCTTCCAGTGCCTTGCCTCCGGTTACCGGAAATAAAGCACCGCACTCCATACAACGGTAAAATATAACATCCGGACACTGGTTTGCCAGTGGCTTTCTGGTATCCCGACATCTTCTGGGCCCGAATTTCTGTTCAATCATGAACAATCATCCCTTCATTCTCTTTTTTAATTCCTCACGCAACAGATATTTCTTCACTTTTCCACTGCCTGTATGAGGAATCCTGTCAATCAGCTCCAGTCGTTCCGGCCAGAACCTTTTTGGCACGTTCTTCCCTTTTAAATAAACAATTACATCTTCCAGACATAGATTCTCTCCGCCTGGAAGCGGTACTGCAAAAGCACAGATCCGTTCTCCTAACCGGTCATCCGGCATCCCGATGATCGTGTGATCACCCATTCCTGGACACCCCTCCAGCGTATCATTAATCTCATTGGAATTCAGATTCTCTCCGCCACGGACGATCATATCTTTCTTTCTGCCGATAATGTGAATATTGCCGGTCTCGTCCATCACGCACAAGTCTCCGCTGTGAAACCAGCCATCGTCATCTAGCACCCCATCCGTAATCTCCCGCGCCTTCAAATATCCCACAAATACGCTGGGGCCCCGGGACAGCTCCTCTCCTGGTGTGCCTGGCGGCACCTCATTACCGTCATCATCCACCACCTTCACCTCAATGCCTGTCATCGCCCTTCCCGAGGTCGTCCCGTTAAGCGCTAACGCCTCCTCCGGACGCACAAACACATGAGGGACACTCTCTGTAGAGCCATACACCTCGCACAACAGAATTCCGAACTTCCATGCCCGCTGCACCATATAGCCTGGTACGGGAGCTCCTCCGCATAAATAGAATTTCAAATGTGGCAAAGCCCCGCCGTTCGTATCCAGCTCCCGCAGAATGTCATAGATAAAAGGCGTCGCTCCCATCGAATAGGTGCATTTCTCCTGATTCATCAAATCGATTGCCGCCCGGCAATGATATTTCTGCTGCAACACCAGCTTAGCTCCATGAAGCATGGTGGCAATCACTGCATGATGGAACCCGGTGGCATGGTGGAGCGGAGCCGGCATAAACATAATGTCCTCCTCCGTCAGCTTCAGCTCCCGGTTAAAGGTATCCTCACTATAACGGACATTATCGTGAGTCAGCATTACCCCCTTAGTCCCGCCGGTGGTCCCTGATGTACACAGAATCACCGCCACGTCCTCTCCGGTCAGTGTATGGACGCATTCATCCTTTTTTAACGGTTCATAAGTTTCTAAAATCTCCTTAAGAACCGGCAGATCATGCTGCCGTTCCTTGACATAATCTAAAAGAACGACTTTTTTCAAGGTCGGAATCTGATCTCTCACTGCGAGAATGCGATTCTCATAATCCGTCTTATAGAAAAAGGTCGGTCCGAAATATACTCTCGATTCCGTCACGTTCATACTCCGGACCAATTCCTTTTCCTCATAGGACATGGCAATCGGATGCGCCACTGCCCCTGCCTTAAAACAGGCAATGGTCAGCATGGCAAACTCGCTCCAGATTGGCAGCTGATAGGACACGGTATCACGGGGGCGAACCCCGGTTTCTACCAGGAATGCCGCCACCCTTGCTGCCGCCTCGTCCATCTGCCGGTAAGTATAGCGGAATCCCCGGTCATCTACCACGTATTCCCGATCCGGAAATCTCTCAACCGTTGCTTCCCAGCAGTCTAACAATGTCTGATCGTTCCAGTATCCCAGCCTGCGATACTCTTCTCTTTGTTTCTCGTTAATCTTTCTTTCTTCGAACATAATCGATCTCCTATCGTTATGCCGGTTAGCTGTCTGACAGTACAGACTATTTTATGCCTGCTGTCTCGCTTTCAGCTCTTTCACCAGTGCCGGAACCACCTCAAACAGATCTCCTACGATACAATAATCGGCTACTTCAAAGATCGGCGCTGTCTCGTCTTTATTGATCGCCACGATCGTTCCGGATTCGCTCATGCCAGCCACATGCTGAACCGCACCGGAGATGCCGCAGGCAAAATAAATTTTCGGGGAAACGGTGGAGCCCGTCTGTCCTACCTGGCGGGACTGTGGCATCCAGCCGGCATCTACTGCTGCCCGGGAACAGCCAACGGTTCCGCCCAGCACATCAGCCAGCTCCTGCAATACAGCAAAATTCTCTGCGTTCTTCATTGCGCGGCCGCCGGATACGATTACATCTGCTTCATCCAGGCGCATTCCCTGATCTTCGGCGGCCTTAATGAATTCAACTACTTTGGTACGGATCTGCTCTGCCGGGGTATGAATCGCTTCCTCGATGATCTCTGGCTTATTCTCCGGATTTGGCTGTCCCTTTTTGAATGCTCCGGGACGGCAGGTGCCCATCTGGGGACGAGTCTCACTGCACAGGATCTGAGCATACAGGTTTCCGCCAAACGCCGGGCGCTCCCACACCACATTGCCGCTTTCCTCTTCTACGCTCAGTGCCGTACAATCGGCTGTCAAACCGGTATGCAGGCTGACTGCCAGCTTGGAACCCAAATCACGGCCATTAACCGTAGCACCCACCAGAATCGTATTGGGATCATACTTCTCACACAGCTTTAAAAATGCATGGCCGTAAGCATCCGCACTGTAGTTCTCGTATTCATCGCCCTTCACTACATAGACCTTTTCTGCGCCATACTCAGCAGCAGCCTTCACAGCGGCATCCACGTCTTTTCCGATGACAACAGCGCAGAGCTGTTGCTTTAAGCCATCGGCCAGCTTTCTTCCCTGTCCCAGCAGCTCCAGCCCTACGCTTTTTGGCTCGCCCTGGAAGCATTCGATAAATACCCATACATCTTTACATGTCTCAAAGCTCATGGTCTTAACCTCCTTACAGTACTTTGGCTTCTGCCAGTTTGTCGATCAGGGAGCCAGCCATCTCTGCCGGGCTGTTGCCCTCGATGTTGACACCGGTTGCTGTTCTCTTGGGGGTAAAGGTTGCTTTTACCTTTGTCGGAGAACCTTTCAGGCCGATCTTCGTGGTATCAATGTTCGGGAAATCGGCAATGGTCAGTTCCGGAATATCGCAACGCAGGGAATACAGCTTCCGGCTCACCGTGGCATAACGCGGTTTGTTGCTCTCCTTGGTTGCCGTACAGAGAACCGGGAATTTTGTCTCGATAACTTCAATCCCCTCCTCCACCTGACGGCGGGCAACCACTTTGTCGCCATCCACCTTCATATCCAGCACATAGGTCAGACGAGTTGCTCCCAAATGCTCTGCGATGCTGGGAGCCGTTTGGCCCGTATCACCATCGATAGCCTGTTTGCCACCTAAAATCACATCAAACGGCCCCAGCTTTTCAATGGCCTGCGAAAGAATGTAACTGGTTGCATAGGTATCAGAACCGCCAAATGCACGGTCGGTTACCAGATAACCTTCATCCGCTCCCATAGAAATGGCTTCGCGCAGTACTGCTTTTGCCTGCTGCGGTCCCATGGCTATCGCTACCACCTTGCCGCCGTATGCGTCTTTCAGCTGCAATGCCGTCTCTAACGCATTCTTGTCAAAGGGATTCATAATACTCGGGACACCCTGACGGATCAATGTATTTTTCACCGGATCGATCTTGATCTCTGTCGTATCCGGAACCTGCTTAATACAAACAACAATGTTCATCTTGCTTCCTCCTTCTCGATGGTCTTATTTGTATTCCCGGTTCAACTCGCCGGCAATCGTCATTCTCTGCACCTGGTTTGCACCCTCGAAGATCTGGAACACCTTGCAGTCACGCATCAGCTTCTCAACCGGATATTCTTTGCTGTACCCATATCCGCCGAAAATCTGTACGGCATTGGAGGTTACTTCCTGTGCACAATCCGATACGAAAGTCTTAGTAATCGAACCTTCTTTCCGTACCAGGCTGCCATTATCCATCATCCGCATGGTGTTATTCACCAGGCAGCGGGAAGCCTCAATCTTAATCGCCATATCGGCTAACATCTGCTGAACCATCTGGAAATTGATAATCGGCTGGCCAAACTGTTTTCTCTCTTTGGCGTATTTAACCGATTCGTCCAGAGCGCGCTGCATGATACCGACAGCCATGGTTGCCACAAATGCCCGGGACAGGTTCAATGCGTTCAATGCCAGCTTAAAGCCACTGCCCTCTTCCCCCAGCATGGCAGAAGCTTTTACCCGCACGTTCTCAAAAGTGACATCTGTGGTATTGGAGAGGCGCAGTCCCATCTTATTTTCATGTTTACCGATCGTAATGCCTGGTGCATCCGCATCCACAATAAACGCCGAAATACCACGGTTTCCTTTCTCCGGGCTGGTCTTGAAAAACCCGACCATAATGGAGGCCAGCGCGCCATTGGTGATAAAAGTCTTATTCCCGTTCAGTATGTAATCATCGCCATCCTTAACTGCCGTTGCACGCATGGCGCCCGGGTCAGATCCGGCATTCGGCTCTGTCAGTGCAAACGCGGCAAATTTGCCTGGCTTTACTACATCTGCAAAGTATTTTCCCTGCTCGGGAGTACCTGCCAGGATTACATTTCTCAAGGCAACAAAAGAGGTGACAAAGCTGATGGCATAACCGGCATCCACCTTTGCCAGCTCTTCAAAAATCATAGCTGTAGTCTCATAGCTCAATCCCGTACCGCCATATTCTTCCGGAATCTCCAGCATATGAAGCCCCATCTTGAATCCCCAGTCAAACAATTCTCTCGGGCACTCACCTTTTTCATCTGCTTCCTGAACATAAGGCTTGATTTCGTTTTCCGCCATCTCGCGGACCATGGCAAGCAGTTCTTTCTGCTCGTCGGTGTAAAGTAAACTCATATCGTCTCACCTTTCCTTAATATATTCATCGTAAGGCAGCAGCAATTCCCCGCTATCATCTTCACCGGCAAGCCCGGCAGATGATAATGCTTTTCCTGTTCTCCGGAATTACTGCTGCTTCTCAATCATTGGGTTACAGCTTTCTAAGCTTTGTCTCGCCGGTAGCTGCGCCACTGGCCAGTGCTTCCTCAATCTCAGCATCGGAATAGCCCAGATGTTTCATCAATTCAACGGTATGAGCTCCCTGAGAACCACCGATCACATATTCCGGATTACCCATAGAAGCAAAATTCACCGGATTGGTAGGCATGAATTTTTCACCGGACGGATAGGGAATCTTTGCCAATACGTTATTCGCATGCGCCTGCTCATCCTTATAGATATCCAAAGGCTCATAAGCAGCTTCACATGCCAAATCATTTTCTTTGAATTTCGCCATCAATTCATCTCTGGTAAAATTCGCCATAGCAGCATCCAGGATATCCGTCACTTCAGAGTTCAGCTTGTTATTGTTGACCTCCGCACAATGGATGTATTTTTCATTGCCTATCATATCTTCTCTTCCCAGAAGAGTCATAATCTTTTCATAATCTCTGTCATATTCCGGACAGCACAATACCAGCCATTTGCCATCCTTGGTACGGAATACGTTGTTGAACGGATTCGGAACCTCTTTTCTGTTCTTCGGATATTGATTGCCATACTGTGCAGAAATAAGTCCTGTGCTCAGGGCGTATACTGCAGAATGATGCAGGCTGATGGTAATCTTGTCGCCCTGGCCGCTCTTCTCACGGGCATACAGAGAAGCGCAAATACCAGAAGCCAATGCCAGAGATACCTGGAAATCTCCAAATCCGTTGGTCGGGATCATGGGTGCGTCGCCGCGGTTTACTGTCGTACCGAATACGCCGCCTCTTGCCATGTAGCAGGTCACGTCAAAGCCTGCCGTATCCTTCTCCGGGCCCTTTTCGCCGTAGCCAAGCACCTGTGCGAAAATCAACCTGGGGAATTTTTCCTTCAGAGTGTCATAGTCCAGCCCCAGCTTTGTCAAAGACTTCGTTCTGGTGTTGGTCAAAAACACGTCTGCTTCTGCCAGCAATTTATAAGCAATTTCAAGGCCCTTGGGATCTTTCAGATTCAAAGTGATAAACTTTTTATTCATATTGGCCACATCGAATGCCAGATTCTCATCATCAGTAAACGGCATATTAAATACAGCGCCCTGGGTTCTGGCCGGATCACCTTTGGCCGACTCGATTTTTACGACATCAGCTCCCCATTCGCCGAGGACACGGCCAGTGGTCGGTGCTGCCAGATAAGTGGTCAAATCTACTACTTTTACTCCCTGTAATGGTTTCACGGTCAATTTCCTCCATTTATTTTGATAAATCTATTCACGATAATTCTGTTTTGATTGAAATAGCAGCAAGGTCATCAGGTCCGGTCCGAACCTGATGACCTTGTTTGAACGAGCGGCTTTTGCCCTATAAAAATCAAGCCTTAATTACAGAACATACTCCATCTTGGCGCCATGTTTGATGGTGTTTCTGGAAATGGTGATTCTCTGAACAGTTGGAGCACCTTCCTCAAGCCACATTGCGCGGCAGTCACGGTACAGACGCTCTACCGGGCCATACTTGCAATCCTCGAAGTAACCTACGCCACCGAAGATCTCCAGCATCTCATCACTGACTTTTCTGGTGGTATCAATGCTGTACAGCTTACACATAGCTGCCTTCTCCTCAATGTACTCACCAGTCGGATCCTCTTCATAAGATTTTGCAAAATCATAAACCATGCAGCGCAGAGCGTGTACCATCATAGACATATCGGCAATCTTGCAGCGGATAGCCTGACGGGTTCCGATCGGCTTGCCAAAGGTTACACGGTCAGCGGCATACTGCAGGGACAGCTCTAACATTCTCTGAGCCATTCCCAGGTTGCTGGCTGCGATATGTGCACGGGATACAGACAGGGAATGCATAGCGATCTCAAGGCCCTGGCCTTCTCTTCCCAGCAGGTACTTTTTGTCAATCTTGCAATCGGTGAACTTCAGCTCGCCATGGCCTGCACCGCGGCAACCCATCATATGCGGCATATTGATCACTTCAAAACCAGGAGCATCCATCGGTACGAAGAATGCGGACAGTCTGTCATCTTTGTGGGAATCCGGATTTGTCACAGCGATTACATAGGCAAATTCGCAGCAATCGGTATGAGAAATCAGAGTCTTCTCACCATTCAGCACATAATAATCGCCGTCTTTTACAGCAGTGGTATGTAAATCAGCACCAGTTCCGCCGGTAGCCTCGGTCAAAGCAAAGCAGGTAAATACGGATTTATCCTGGAATTTGCTCATGTACTCATCCTTCAGCTCCTTGCTGCCGTAGTCGTCAAGGATTCTCCAGTTCAAATCCATTGCATAATGGAGATGCATACGCATTCCGCCCGGTCCTCTGGAGAACTCTTCCTGTACCTGCAGAATCTCAAGCTCGCTTAAGCCCCAGCCGCCGTACTCTTCCGGAAGAGAACAACGATACAGATCGTTAGCAATCGCCAAATCGTAGAATTCCTGAGGGAACTTATTGGTAACTTCAACTTCCTTCTGGATCTCCTCCAGCGGTCCCTCTGCCAATTCGCGAATTTGCTTTAAATAAGCCTGGAATTGCTCCTTTGTCAACTTGCTCATGTGTGTTCCTCCTTTTTTGAATCATGTTTATTTTTATTATTGCTTTGTTGTTTATGTTTGTTATTATACTGTCAATAGTTGCAAATATCCAATCGTTCCTTCCAATCCATTTATTTGTAATTGATAGTTTTTACAGATATATCAAGTATTGTCGTTGAGTCCATCATCAAATCATGCTATAGTATTATAGTTTTTATGGATTATCTGTTCATTTTGCATAATGGAGGTATTTTTATGGATACAAAACAGAATATCAGGCCAGAAGTTATGGAAGGTATCAGAAAACATATCGCACCATTAGGCCGGTTGGAAAAAGCAGAACTATTGGAGATCCGCCCCGGACATGCCCGCGTTAAAATTGATATTAAAGAAGATGCCTTAAATTTCTACGGCAATCTGCATGGCGGCTTTATTTTTTCACTGTGCGACATGGTAGCTGGAATGTCTGCCTATGCCTATGAATTCGCCAATGTGACACAGCAGGCCAGCATCAATTTCCTTCATGCCTTCCAAACCGGTATTTTATATGTAGAAGGCAACGCCGTCCACAAAGGCCGTCATACAGTGGTAGTTTCCGTCAACATCACGACCGAGGAAGGAAAGCTGATCGCCTCTGCCACTGTTACCATGTTCTTAGTAGCGCCCTTGCCGCTTTCTTAAAAAAGAAAAACCCCGGTGTTGTGATGGGCAACACCGGGTTCGTTTTTCTTTAGGAATTAGGGTTCAAAAAGGATTAAGGATTTAATCTCTGTTTGTTTTGTATGGTTACAGTATATCACAATATTTTCCAGAATGTTTGTATAATCCTTAAATAGATTATGAAGAAATTCTTAATTCCCAGATCGTTCCGAGATTCCTTTTTACACCATTCCGCAAATCCAAGCCTTTATCCTGGAACCATTTGCCCAAATAGCATTACTTTTATGCCAAAATATACAAATTTTCTCTGCCGTCAATCATACAAGTCCACAAGAATACCCTAATAGTAAAAACATGAGAAAGCTACAGGTATTTTCTTGTGAATCAAGCCAAAATCGGAATTCATGGGATGGATACGCATGGTTATGACGGCAAAGGAATCGGCATTGCCGTACTGGACACCGGCTGTTTTCCCCACGAAGACCTGGAACATAGAATTGCCGGATTTCTGGACATGATACAAAAACGCTCCCTGCCTTATGATGACAACGGACATGGCACCCATGTCTGCGGCATCATCGGAGGCAGCGGAGCGGCGAAGGACGGCCTCTACTGCGGCATCGCCCCTGGCTGTCATCTGATTCCGGTAAAGGTTTTGGATCGCCGGGGTAATGGCTATTCTTCAGACGTACTGGCCGGGCTTCGCTGGATCCGGGAAAACCGGGAACGTTGGAACATCCGTATTGTCAATATCTCCGTCGGTTCGTTTTCCCGGCGTAATATGGGCGAAAATTCCGCTCTGGTCCGGGGTGTCAATGCCGCCTGGGACGACGGTATGGTAGTCGTGGTAGCAGCCGGCAACATGGGGCCGAAAAGCGGGACCATCACCACCCCCGGCATCAGCCGGAAGGTTATCACTGTTGGCTGTTCCGATGATCATAAAGAAGTCAATGTGATGGGAAGCCGGATGATTGATTATTCCGGGCGGGGGCCTACTAGCGCCTGTATTTGCAAGCCGGATATCGTGGCCCCGGGCGCTTCTATCATGAGCTGTGCCAATCTGCCCGGCAAATATACCAGCAAAAGCGGTACTTCCATGGCCACCCCATTGGTATCCGGCGCAATCGCTTTGCTGCTGCAAAAATATCCGGAGATGAGCAACCGCGATGTGAAGCTCCGCCTCCGCGATCGGGCAGTCGATATGGGATTGCCCAGGAACCAACAGGGATGGGGCCTTTTAGATGTAGATAGGCTTTTGATGGACGGGACGGAAAGCGTCTCACAGAATAACTGAAGAAAAAATATCAGGGCAGACTCTAATGTCATTTAGTTAATTTTCTCAGAAGGTACGCCATGGAAAAAGGAGCGGGAAGCGGTGGGAAATAATCTGCTGCTTTTTCCATGGCTGAATATTCTCAGGGCCAAACTTAATGGCATTGGGGCAGATCCTCATGTGCTCTGCCCCAATGCCAATGTCGTATGAAACATTACCTTTTTTGTCACTGCCTGCCGATTGCAAATTCTCTCAGTTAAAGTAATCACTGCCTCCCTGCCCATCTCTTCCGCATGAATGCTGACGGATGTCAGAGGCGGGGCCGTCAGCCTGCAGATGGAATCTCCATTAACTCCGATGACTGCGGTATTTTCCGGTACAGCGATTCCGTATTCCGACAACGCCTGAATCACACCGGCCGCAATGGGATCATGAGATACAAAAATCGCATCCGGAATCTCTTTTCTGGCATCCAGCCAGCCGCACATCATGCGATATCCGCTCTGAACGCCATAATCCCCCTCCATTTCTCCGATGTGAAGCAAATCCGTATGCTCGCGTATATAAGTATGATAGTGATATATTTTCTTCTGCCACACCGGCGTCCCTTCCAAATCCCTTCCGCCAATATACAAAATCCTCTTATATCCCTTCTCTGATAAATGATCAAGGGCAGTCCATACCGTCTCCCGCACATCAAAGGTAACCCAGTCTAACAATTCCGGCGCCGGATTGGAACGGCCTACCACCACTGCCGGAATTCCTTTCGCCGCACCAAGGATCTCCTCTATCTGCGCTGCCTGGAAATTTCCGTTAATAATAATCCCGTCCAGATTACCTGGCAGGCTTTTCAGCATGGAAAACGGAATAAAAGCAGGAGTAATCTGCTCCAGGTGGCACATGCTTTCCATTCCATAGCGTATTGCAAAATACAAAGCATTATCCAGCTGATTCTGATAATGGCTCTCTTTATGAATAATCGCAATCTGATACCCCGAAACAGCGCTACAGGTCCGCTTGTGCTGATACCCCAGCTCCTTCACTGCCGACCAAATCCGTTCTTTTGTCGCGGTAGTAATCGACAGGGATGGATCCTTATTCAACATCCTCGATACCGTTGTCTTAGAGACTCCTGCCCGTTTTGCCACATCATTCAATGTAACCATAGTTCCCCCAGCCTTTTTGTTCCACTTGTATTGCTTAAGTGTTCACATTATCTCACAGGACAAAGCATTTTGCAATGAGGTTTTATTTTTTCTGGCAGTATTGAGGATATTCTCCGCATTTTTATAAAGGAAAAGCTCCCGGGAATCCGCAAAAAGCTCCCAGCCTTCCACATGCCTTACCGCCTCTTCCACCGGAAGCAACGGATAGGACGAGCCGAACAGCATTTTCTCCCGTAACATGTAATTGGCCGCCAATCGTACATCTTCTTCTCCCGGACAATGCATGGAATACAGATCTGGAAGCAGAAAAACATTCGGAGTAAAAAAGGCAACACAGCACATTTCACGGAACCACGGAAAACCGCCATGGCCGGCAATCATCGTCATATTGGGATACTGCTTTGCCACAGCCTGAAAACATCCTGGCAATGATGCATCCAGCACAGGTGTAATGCTGCCGCTGAAAGTAGCCAACAGCGGCAGATGATACTCATTCATATATTCATACAACGGCTGATACTGCACTGCATCAAAGCGCAGGTTATTTCCCAAGCCTGGCTCTATGCTGACTCCCAGGCAAGGCCCTTCTTTTGTCAGCTCGATAATTTCCTGCATGCTTTCCTGCGCTTTTAGCGGATTAAACAGCGGAAACACGGAAAACCTTTCCGGATATTGCTCTGACAGCCGAACCAAAGCTTCGTTGGAAACATTGGTCATTTGCGATTGCCGTCCCGGCACCACTGCCAAATCCACTCCCGCTTCATCCATCTCCCGCAGAAGCAATTCTACAGACTGCTCCTTTATCGAAGCCGGCGGACTGCAGCGAAAGGCTTTTAAAAAATTTTCAGTGGTTTTGTTTGCCACCATAGCGCGGTAGCCATCCACCAGGGGGCGTATCCGAAAATCGATACATTTCATTTTCTGTCTCCTTAACGTCAGTTATACTCACGGCCGATTTATCTGGCATTCCGTATACCATGCTGTCAATGGCAATCCACAGTTCCAAACGCCTCCATCAGGAAGCTTTCATCATAAATACCCGCCAGATCAATTTCCGTAATCAGCATATCATGGCTATACAGGAAATCATATACTCTCGCCATATATTCTTTATCAGCATCCGTCAGGCCCAGAGTACAGTCATAATCCTCCATATAGTGCTCCATCAGCTCTGCATCGGCATCGCAATACTCCGCCAGAATCTTCCAGCACTCCTCCTTGTTCTCATTATAATAATCCAAGGCCTGCTGCAGCACCTTCAGAAAACGGACAATGATATCACCGTGTTCATTTCTGAATTCCTCCGTGGCAACCAACACCTGATTATTGCGTCCTTCCGTCTCGTGCATATTGCTCAAAATCTTTACATCGCCATCCAGGACATAACGCCACTTGTTAGGGGCAATAGACTGCATACAGTCAATCTCACCGCTAAGGAGCGCCGATAAAGCCTCGTTTCCCTTCAGATTATACAATTGTATATCATCCTCCACCACGCCTCCTAAAGCCAGCATTTCCATCATCTGATAATGGTTGTCTGTCCCGATATTCACGGCCAGATTTCTTCCGGCCAGCTGGGATACCTCTGTGATATCCGAATCAGCTCTTACCAAGAGGCAGGGATCCGTAGACGATACTGTGGCCATGGTAATGATTTTCACCCCGTTGCCATTGGCAATGCCACTATAGGTGGGCTGTCCGCCCAAAAATGACATCTGCAGATCTCCCGCCGTCAATGCCTCATTCATCACGGCTCCGCTGCCCAAGTAGTCAACGCAAATCTTGATATTATCCTTGGCGAACTCTTCTTCAAACATCCCCAGCTCAGCCGCCAGCTTCACCGGATATAAAAACGTCTCGCCCAAAAAGTCTCCTACATGCACCTCCAAAACCTCTCCCTGGTTGCTAGCTGTCTCAGCCTCAGAGCTATCCTCGCTCTCTGGCGCTGCTTCTGTCACAGCCGCCTCCGTCTGCGGACTGTCGGCGCTGCTCTGATTTTCCTGGCTGTTCTGGCTTTTCTGTCCGCAGGCTGTCAGGCCAAGCGCCATAGAAACCATCAAAATCCCTGCCGTCATTCGTTTCATAATACTTCTCTTCATGTTTTTCCCTCCTGGTTATTATGGATACTTTGGGATATTTCCCATATCAATCACAGATATTGATCAATATTGACACTTTCATCTGCATTTGTCATCAGATATTTAAAAATCTTACTGCGGATTTTGAGAAACTCATCGCTGCTTCTCTCTCGCGGCCGCGGCAATGTTACCTCTATCTGGTCCATAATTTGACCGGGCCGGCTGGACAATACGATTATGCGATCACTGAGAAAAACCGCTTCGTCGATATCATGTGTCACCAGAACCATTGTTTTCTTTTCGTGCTCCCATAATTTCAGCACTTCATTCTGCATGTTTATACGCGTCAGCGCATCCAGCGCGCCAAACGGCTCGTCCAATAAAAGGATATCCGGATGATTGACCAGTGCTCTGGCAATACTTACCCGCTGCTGCATTCCTCCGGAAAGCTGTTTCGGCAACGCTTTTTCAAATCCTGCCAGGCCAACCAGTTCAATATGCTGCTGAATCAGCCGCTCTTTTTCTCCTCCAGAAACCGGCCGCGTGATTCCGAATTCAATATTTTCCCGAACCGTAAGCCAGGGAAACAGCCTTGCCTCCTGGAATACCATACCACAGTCAATCGTAGGCTTTACCACTTCTTTTCCATCGATCCGAATCTGGCCTTCCGTGGGCGGATCCAGGCCTATAATCATTTTTAACAAGGTGCTCTTGCCGCAGCCGCTCGTCCCGACAATGCTGATAAATTCACCTTTCTCAATTTCCAGAGAAATATCTTCCAAGACTGAAAGCGTTCCCTTGTCAATGCGAAATTTTTTACTTACATTCTGAATTGTCAGCTGTATCTGCTTTTGCTCCATAATGGTTCCTCCTACTCTGTATAGGACCAGCTCAGCAGACGTTTCTGCAAAGCCAGCAACCCCTTGTCAATCAATATGCCTACAAAGCCGATACAGAACACTCCGGCATACACACGGGCCGGCTGGGCCAGCTCACGGGCGTAGTGGATCATATATCCGATTCCGCTGGTAGCCGCGATCATCTCTGCTCCTACCACACAGGTCCAGGCAGAACTGATCCCCAGACGAAGCCCTGTGAAAATAGAAGGAAGCGCCGAAGGCAGATAGACCTTCCAGATGAGCACGGAACGCTTCTTTTCCAATATCCTTGCCACCTCTAAAAGCTTCGGATCCGTGCTTTGAATCCCATGTATCGTATTCAAAAGAACCGGCCAGAAGCTTCCGATAAAAATCACTGCCGTTTTAGAACTCTCACCGATTCCCAGCCAAAGAATCAAAATCGGAATCCAGGCCAACATCGGAATCGGCCGAAGAATGCTTACCATCGTACCAAGCACCCGGTTTACTGTCTTGGAAAACGCCATACAACTGCCGATCAGCGTCCCGCCAATCGCGCCGCAGGCAAATCCCCGCAGAACCCGCAGAATGCTTATGCTCATATCCCGCCACAGCTTCCCGCTCTCTAAAAGCGACCACAGAGTTGAGGCAATCGTCTTCGGGGCCGGCAAAATCGCCGTACGCACAAAGCCACTGCTGACAGCAAATGCCCACAAAATCACAATCGCCACCGGTGCCGCAACAGACAAAAGAATATCCGTTATTTTTTTCCTATTATTTGTGTTTTTCGTATTCATTGTCATCTCCCTTCCCATTTCAGATATCCGGGTAAAACCCTTACAATGTAGCTTGCCTTTTCCTTCACAGAAAGCTCAATTATTTAGTAATCATTTTACTTTTTTCATGGAAAGCCTCCATTCATTTTTGTTATATCTGTCATTTATTTTTCTTTTCCTTTTTATCATTATAGCAAAACAAACAGTATTGTCAATATATAAAAGTAAAATATTTGTATTATTTTTAGTAAACTATTTACTTTTCATTTGCTTGATGTTATAATTATTAAATAAAAAAATGTGCGTCTTTGTTTCATAAAACGCAGTTTTCCATGAAACAAAAGTAACCGTCCATCTGAACGGTTTAGCAAAGAAGGGAGCCGAATCAACATGCATACCATAGCCGATCTTCACACACATACTCTTGTCAGCCAGCATGCATACAGTACCTTATATGAAAATATTCAGGCGGCCCGTGAAGCTGGTTTTTATGCCCTCGCCATAACGGATCATGGTCCCGGTATGCCGGACGGAGCCTCTTCTCATCACTTCTTCTGTATGCCTGGGCTTCCTGAGATTGTAAACGGTGTCCGTCTGTTTCGGGGCGCCGAAGTAAATATCATGGACTTTTCAGGAACGATCGATCTGGATACCAGGACTTTACAAAGGCTTGATTTTGTCATCGCCTCTTATCACTGCGAATGCATATCGCCTGGAACAGTTGCAGAAAATACGGCCGGCTTGCTGTCCGTAATTAAAAATCCCTTCGTAGACTGTCTCGGGCATTGCGGAAACCCCGCTTACCCCATAGACATCCCTACTATTATAAGCGCCTGCCGCCAATACGGAAAGCTGATTGAAATTAATTCCAGTTCCTTTCGTATTCGCCCCGGCAGCGAGGACACCTGCCGCCAGATTGCCAGCGAATGCATCCGTCAAAAAGTACACCTTCTGATCAGCTCTGATGCCCATTTCCGTGACAATGTCGGCAATCATGAGGATGCCATCCGGCTTTTGGAGGCTATTGATTGTCCCGAAGAGCTGGTTATTAATACGTCTAGGGAGCGTCTTCTCTCCTATTTCGCACTCAGACATCAGCGGATTGCCCATGGGGAAGGTGTACCTTTTGAGACCGCTTAAATCAAGGTAGTTAAAACAGGAGGTTTTCATGCAATTACTTCATCTAACTGATTTTCATTATGGCGATCCTTGTTGTGCCCCTCTGGATCCGGCAGCACCTGCGCTTAGCAAAAGCCTGCCGATCGCAAATCGTCTGGAACGTTGCCAAAAAAGCCTGGCGGGTATCCCTTTAGATGCATTGATCCTGTCAGGTGACTTTTCCATGGATGGAAATCCTGACGATGCCCGGCAGCTCATGCAATGGATCGAGCAGTTCTTCCCGGATCTGCCCGTTGCTTTTGTTCCCGGTAACCATGATCATCTGGCAAAACCGGCAAAAAACGCTTCTGCCGCCAGGAAATATGTTCCTTCTGACAAGGTAGTCCATCTGTCGGACCTCCCTGTGATTTGTCTGGACACTTCCCGGCCAGGGAACGATCGGGGAACCATCGACCAGGCGCAATGTCAATGGCTGAGGCAGCAGCTGACTGAACTGGAAGGCCAGCCGGCAATCCTTGTCACTCATTTTCATCTGCTCCCCGGCCAGCACTCCATGCCCTGCGCCACCTATCCGGACGAATTTATGGAAATCGTAGCACAAAGCTCTTTGACTGCCGTTTTTACCGGACATACACATTGCCACTACCAGGGCTTTTTTGGTGGAAAACCTTATTGCACGGCTCCCAGCTTTAGCTTTTATGGCCTTCCCGCCGCCGATGGCGCTGTTTCCTTAGAACCATGCTTTGGCTACAATCTTTATACAATTGAACGAGGACAGATAATGCAAATAAAAACCGAAACTTTTTACTTTCATTTATGGTGATGCCGGGAAAGCGGCATGGGGATTTACTTTCAATATCTACATCAGCAATTCCACAATTTCCTTCAATGTATGTATTTCCCCGACATTTCCAGGAAAAATGATATAGGGAAGCCCGGGGAATTTGCTTTCAGCTCCTGTTTGCCAGACGGGAATTCCTGGTTTTATCTGTCCCATAACCGTGGCTTTTTTTACTCGAAGCGCTTTTGTTCCAACATCACTGGATGTGATGCCGCCTTTGGCAATAATAAAAGAAGGCCGGGTATTTAATTCACCAATCACAGCTGTTACTGCCTCCGAAATTTTCACGGAGGTTTCCAGGATTTTGTCTTTATTTTCAGAGTCTGTATGAACCAGAGAACGGCTCGTATAGACGACAACCGTCCGCCCTCTGATAATTTCTTCCTCAGCTAAAGCCCGTACCCGATTGGTTTCTTTATCTAGGCCACCCGCATCATGAACAAGCTCAGCATGGAATTCGATAAATGTCAGAGGATAAGAGCAATTCCTTAGTTCCTCCATCTGTAATGTAGTCTTTTTGACATGAGAGCCAATCAACACAATCCCTCCCCGGTCATTTTTTGTAACCAGTTCCTTTTTGGTAAGCAGAGGGCGGCTGGGGATATTACAGAGAATCTTGGGAACTGTGGCAGCACTTCGGAACAAAAAATGCTTTCCTGCTTTGACCGCCCTTAAAAATGCTGTCATAAATACCATGACGTCGGATTCATCCAGAGAATCCACCACCACCTTATTAAAACCCTGAACCTGTATCAATTTTTCTTCTATTTCCTGAAGCTGCATCCTCCGAAGTTCATTTATCGTTATTTTTATTATATTTTCCGCCGGAAAACGTCCTTTTGTTTTTTCTTCGCACCAGTCTGCAAGATCCAATGCCTGATAGCCAAAGCTTTGATCTCGTGCAAACTCCGTCAGCCCTGCAGGAATCAACCGATCGTTCTCTCTTACATAGTGTATTTGATTTATCGTGTAACGGCCACCTTCCTGAAAAAACGGATATATGATTTCCCCGTCAAAATCTATATTCATATATTGTTCCAAACAATTTTTTAGCACTTCCGTTTCCAGTGGATAATGACCGCGCAAGGTAGAATCTCCTCTGCTAATCAAAATAAAATCTTTATTTAATTTCTGGGAAACCAGAGAAAGATTCCGGGCGATTTCTTTATGTATCGTTTCTGATTGTTTCGCACTCATGCTTCTCGAATTGGTTAAAATAAAAAACATAGGGCATGCTTCCTGGAAACCAGCCAGGATAGACTCCGTATTCCAGTCCGTATATACCGATACATCATGAATGGTTTGCACCCCTGTCGGATCATCATCCAGTACTACAATTTTTTTATTAAATCCTTCCAATTCCTGATTCAAAAGCTGCTGCGCCCCTTCTTGTTGGTATCTGGTATATTGATTTAGAATGCTTGTTTCTACTGGTATCGCCTTTCTCATAACCTTGCTCCCTCTTTTTCATTTCATTCGTATCCAGTCCGGATGATGATAGACATCTGGATTAAGTACCGGAAAAATCGGATGCCCAAGATACAGCTTCCATAATTTCTCAAAGAGCTTTGTCCATTCTGCGGAATAGCTTTCCGCTTCCGGCATTTGTAATATGGCAACTCCGAGAGCGCTGATCGATGAGATCTCCATACTTCTCAAAATCTTCTCCGGACAGATGATTGCTTTTAGATGAGGACTATCCTCCAGCATTTCAATATCGACGTGACCGGAATTTACAAATATCGCATCTGCTGCCGATATCTGTCGTAGCATTTCTCTTAAGCTGCTGTCAGACCAATAGATCCTTCCGAACGCCATAGCTTCTGATAAAATCCTTTTGTCATAGCTTCCGCAAAACACCAGTACTTTCATTTATGCCATATACGCCTTCAAACTCGCAATATGTTCATCTATATGCTGCTGTTCCTCTCTGGTAATTGGTTCTGTCGGCCATATTACTCGAGGATTTAAAAATCCCAATTTACTAAGAGCGTATTTCGTAGAAGAAGTCTGGCTTTTTGCCATCCCAAATATCTTGCAGGCTTCATCCACAATTTCGCCCCATTTTTTTGTTTTCTCCAAATCTCCTCGTTTTGCTGCCTCGTAAAGTTCTACATGCGGTTTGGGAAACAGCGGGGCAAGTGAAGGGATATAACCATCTGCACCCATAAGCAGACTGGGAATGGCCAGATTCGTTGCTCCGCGCTAATGGATAGCCATCCAAAGCCGTGGCAACGGCAGCAGGGGCGCCTGGTATATTCAACAAAATCGCGCTCCGGGAGCCGCCATAGGACGCCCCATTAAAAATGCCAATCATAAGGGCAATCGCTGCATTCACGTCCCAGCCATAAGTAAAAGATACCAGCAGCGATACCGCCATAGTTCCTGTCAGGCCCGGGATAGCGGCCACATAGATCCCCACAAAAACGCCGATTGCTATCAGCAGGAGAAGAAGCGGTTGTTGAAAGGGTAATAACATATACTGCATATTCATCTCTCCTTACGGTAATGTTACTTTGAAAATCATTTTGAATATAATATAGATAAGAGCCACCAAAATAACCGTAAAAATTCCATTCTTTATAATCTCATGAGGCATCATATAACACATGCTGATGAATAAGAAAAATGGGGTGGCAATCATAAATCCTGCTCCCAGCAAAAGAGCTGCAAAGTAAATCAACATCATGCCAACAAAAACGGCAATATCCTTGGGAAACACAAACATAATCGCATCCAAAAACGACTGTCTTAGCTTCTTTCTTTCGCTCGTTTTTTTCCTATCCTCCAGTAAAATAATTTTGCAGAGACATAACAGCATGATAATCCCTAACCCCAGGGGAAGTGCCCCATAGGAAGAAAGGCCTGGTTTTTTGACGCACATTTTAAACGCCTCGGATATTTCCCAGATATTAACAGCAAGAAGCGAAATAGAAAATGCACGCTCTCCCGGCTTTAATACTTCTTTCATAGCTTTCCTCCTCAATAGCTTCTATTCCTCTAACCCCAATTCCGCCGGGGATTTTTCAATGGCACCAGCGGTATGCATAGCCGAGATAACGCCTTTTCTCCATGCATTAATATAGTTATCGGCTTCTTCTCCCACATATCCCAGAGGAAGAATATTGGCGTTGGCAAGAAAATCTTGATATTCATTTGTATGGTAAGCAGCCATAAACGCATCTTTTAAGACATCTACGACTTCCTGCGGAGTGTCTTTTTTCACGGATACACTGTAAAAGGATGAAAATGGAAGACATTTATCAAAATCTGGGTATTCCTCCGTGACGGCTGGTGCATCCGGAAACATATCTACACGTTCATCATTGATAACAGCAAGAATCCGTATATCTCCATTTTCATAGTAGCTTTTAATGGTAGATGCCTTACCGATCACGCAGTCGACTTGTCCTCCCAGAAGCTGCGCAAATGCATCGGCATCGCCCTCCGATGGTGTATTGGCAAAGGTCGCTCCCGTCACCGCATACATCATGGAACCTACAATATTACCCATTGCCGCCGGACCGCTGACCGGAAGCGTAATAGTACCCGGTGCCGCAAGCGCTGCATCGATCAAATCGGTAAACGTCTGATATTTTGAATCTGCTTTGACAACTACTGTCACCTTTTCTTCTCCGACCAAAAGAACCTGCTCAAAATCGGCAAAGGTCACATCACCGGTATCCATAGCATCATAAAGGCAAGGAGCTTCTGCCGTCATCAGAAGGGTATAACCATCAGACGCCTGATCATTAACAAACGCCATCCCTGTAGCGCCAGATGCGCCCGCCATATTGTTAATGACAATGGATTGATTCAGATTATCTCCTGCTAAAGATGCTAACGGCCTCATTGCATTGTCAGTACCGCCCCCTGCTTTCCACGGTACAATGCCGGAAAGATCTGACGTGGGAAATTCATTTGTGGTATCCGAATTGCCGTTATTGACGGATTGTTCTTGTTTCCGCGCTTCCGTTCCATTTGTTGATGGAGCTGTGTCATTGCTCTTTCCTGAGGAAGATCCACATCCGGACAATGCAACTGTGATTAGACAAGCTCCGGCCATTAATAATGCTGATTTTTTCATAAAGTCTTCTCCTTTTTACTTTATTAATGTGTTTTCTTGGATGGTTTTATTATAAAAGGAAAAAAAATATTTGTATTTGTCATTTTTTAGGAAACATGTGATAAAAATTTTGGTTTTTTATCTTATTTGTGTTATTTTTATCTTCAATGTTCTTTTTTGTCCGCCGAAGTATCGAAAACCGGATAATAAAAAAGAAGGGTGTTGCAAAATAAGTCACCCGTCATTTTTCTTATCCCGTGTCTGGCTGTTCACGAACATTCTGTCTGATATTGACGGACTTTGTCCGTTAAGAGCAGACTGTGTGTACGTGAACCGTCCGAACACAGGATAGAGATATGACGGGTGACTTATTGTGCAACACCCTCCTTTTGGTTCAGAACTATTATTAACCTTATGAATCTGGATCTCTCTCCGTAATGTCTTTGATTGGAATTTCATATTGACCTTCCGGTGGCAATAATGAACTTCCCTTCAAGACATTGATCATCATATTGACCCTGGAGCGGTCAATGTAACTGCTGGGAGTAATCCCGGTTATCTGCTTAAAAACCTTACTAAAGTAATGGACAGAATCGAAGCCCAACCGCCCGGCTATCTGAGTAATACTGTCTGTTGTGTAGAGAATCATTTCCTTCGCTTTTTCCACTTTCAGGATATTGATGTATTTACTGGGGGAATATCCGGTACATTCCTTAAATAATGTCGAGAAATATGCTTCCGTATATCCCATCTGCGCTGCCAGCTCACTGCTCTGAATCGATTTGCCCAAATTTGTCTTAATATAATCAATAACTGGTTGAACTTTTTTCTGTTTCTCAGTGCCAGCTTCCGGCTGAAAATTTTTACTTTCTTCCTGGCAAGCCACCATTTCAATTCCCTGCTTTTTTCTACGCAACACCTGAAACAGAAATTCTAACAAACGTGCATCAATTGCATGCACATACAATGGCCGTGCATTGACTGCTTCATCAAAAATATCCCGCATCAGCCGATCTTCATACGCTGATAATCCCCGAATCAAATATCCACATTCGACAAGGAAGGCAAACAATGGCTCCCCGCACGAAAATTTGATATCCAGGCATATCAAATCCTTGACGCCAAAAATTTCATGCTCAATTTCCGGAGGCGCCAACATCATATCATATTTTTCCAGCTGAATTTCATGTCCATCAATAATTACTCGTCCTTTGCCATTCAGCACATACATATAGTGAAAATAATCCGCGTGGCTGTGTTTCTCAATATACTGGTTATCCCCCTTTTTTTGACGGACAATCCGATATGTTGTGATATCATACAGCATTCTCTGATTCCTGCCCTCCTCCTTTTGCTGCGCTTCTTAGCTCAGGATAATTTGTGGATAAACAGCCCGCTCCGCAGCTTTGGCTCAAACCAGGTTGATTTCGGCGGCATTAAAAGCCCGGCATCGGCCACCGAAAACAGCTCCTGAATCGAAGTCGGATACATGGCAAAGGCCACCGCACCCTCTCCGCCGTCCACCAGCCGCTCCAGTTCTTCCAGGCCCCGGATACCGCCCACAAACTGAATCCGGCTATCCGTACGCGGATCCCCGATTCCCAGCACCGGTGCCAACAGATTATCCTGCAGCAAGGACACATCCAGCCCCTTTACCGGATCTTCTGTCAAATATTCTGGAAAGAGCTCCAGCTCATACCACTGGCCAGCCAGATACATCCCTATCTGATGACGCTTTACCGGCCAAATATCCGCCGCTCCGACTTTTGCCGTCCTCGTTAAGCTCCTGACTGCAAACTTTTTTGATACTTCTGCCAAAAATTCTTGTACCGTTTTCCCATTCAGATCTTTTACTACCCGGTTATACGGCATAATCATTAGCTGGTCATCCGGAAACAGCACAGACAAAAAGTAATTAAACGGCTCTTCTCCCGTATACCCCGGTTTCTCTGCCCTTCGTTTCAGCCCTACCTTGACCGCCGAAGCCGCCCGATGATGGCCATCTGCGATATAGATCGCCGCCATCTGGCAAAATCTCTCCTGAATCTGGCCTGTCAGATCTTCTGCTATCTTCCATACCCGATGCCGTATCCCGTCCTCCGCCGTAAAATCGTACAGAGCCTCCTGGCTGCAAACCTCAGCTACCATCCGGTTTAACGCCTCATCCGATCGGTAGGCCAAAAAGATCGGTCCTGTATGGGCATCCGTCACATCCACATGGCAGATTCGATCCTGCTCCTTATCCTCGCGGGTATTCTCATGCTTTTTGATCACGCCATTAACATAATCATCCACTGCAGCACAAGCCACAATCCCGGTCTGGCTGCGTCCGTTCATCGTCAGCTCATACACATAGTAACATTCCGCCTCGTCAGAAAGTAAAATTCCCTCCTTCTGCCACTGTTCCAAAAGCTCCTTTGCCTTCGCGTATACTTTCGGATCATGCAAATCCACATCGTCCGGAAACTGCGTCTCTGCCCGATCCGCCGCTAAAAATGACATGGGATTTTTCTGCACTTCCTTTTTCGCTTCCTGCCGGTTGTAAACGTCATAAGGAAGCGCCGCCACTTTTGACGCCACTTCCTTATTCGGACGGATACACCGAAACGGTCTTATCTCCGCCATATCGCTCTCCTTTTTCTGGACACTCTTCGCAAAAACCTTACTGAATCACCCGCACCCGCAAAATTCCATCAATCGCTGCAAGCTTTTCAATCGTCTCCGCATCCGGCTGCTTATCCAAATCCATCAGCGTATACGCATATTTCTCACGGCTCTTATTGGTCATATCGGATATATTGATACCAGCGGACGCCATCGTGCCGGTCACCTGCCCGATCATGTTCGGCACGTTCAGATGCATCACTGCCACACGGCTCTCGGTCTTGCACACGCCCATATCACAAGCCGGATAATTGACCGAATTACGGATATTGCCGTTCTCTAAATAATCCATGATCTCCATCACCGCCATCTTAGCGCAATTATCCTCCGACTCCTCAGTGGAAGCTCCCAAATGCGGAATCACAATCACGTTCTGCATATTGACGGCCTTGGGGTTCGGGAAGTCCGTCACATATTTTTTCACTTTACCGGAAGATAACGCCGCTGCCATATCATCATCATTGACCAGCAGATCGCGGGCAAAATTCAGAATTACCACGCCATCCTTCATCATGGCGATATTTTCCTGATTGATCATACCTCTGGTGCCATCCAGAAGCGGCACATGCACGGTAATGAAATCGCACTCCTGATAAATGGTATCTACACTGGTGATATGCTTGACATCCCGGGACAGCATCCAGGCGGCATTGACCGAAATATACGGGTCATAACCGTAAACTTCCATCCCCAGCGCGGCCGCCGCGTTTGCCACCTCGGCGCCGATAGCGCCAAGGCCAATCACTCCCAGCTTCTTGCCCTTGATCTCGCCGCCGGCAAATGCCTTCTTGCTCTTCTCCACGGTCTTGGAAATGTTCTCATCGCCCTTGTTCTCCTGGCACCAGGCAATGCCGCCGATAATGTCGCGGCTGGCCAGCAGCATCCCGGCCAGCACCAGCTCCTTTACGCCGTTGGCATTGGCGCCTGGGGTATTAAATACCACAATACCGGCTTTAGCACAGTCCTCCAGCGGGATATTGTTGACACCGGCGCCGGCTCTGGCAATCGCCTGCAGGGATTCGGAAAACTCCGTATCGTGCAGAGAGGCGCTCCGCACCAGAATCCCTTCTGCCTCTTTCATATCCTCGGTCAGCTTGTAATCCTCGGTCAAAAAGCCAAGGCCGTACTTCGAAATCGCGTTTAAACAATGAATGGTTTTCATGCCTGATGTGCCTCCTCAAATTTCTTCATAAACTCTACCAGCTTCTCCACGCCTTCCATCGGCATCGCATTGTAGATGCTGGCACGCATGCCGCCAACAGTCCGGTGGCCTTTCAGATTCACAAATCCGGCTGCCGTAGCCTCCTTGATGAACAAGGCATCCAGATCGGCATCTCCGGTCACAAACGGGACATTCATCAGTGAGCGATCCTCTTTCACCACAGTCCCCTTAAAGAGCTTGCTCTCATCCAGGAAATCATAAAGGATCTTTGCCTTTTTCTCATTGTACTCTTTCATCGCAGCCAGGCCGCCTTTTGCCTTCAGCCACTTAAACACCTTCCCGCAAATATAAATGCCATAAGCCGGCGGCGTATTATACAAAGACTTGGCGTCTGCATGTGTCTTATACTGGCACATCGTCGGTGTGCCCTCCAGCACATCCTCTGTGATCAGATCCTCCCGGATAATCACGATCACCACGCCGGCCGGACCGATATTTTTCTGTACTCCGCCATAGATTACGCCATATTTGGTCACATCGACCGGCTCGGAGAGGAAACAGGAAGAGACATCCGCCACCAGGGTCTTGCCCTTGGTATTCGGCAGCGTCTTGAACTTAGTACCATAAATCGTATTATTCTCACAGATATATACATAATCCGCATCGTCGTCAATCGGCAGATCCGAGCAATCCGGAATATAGCTGAAGGTCTTGTCATCACTGGATGCCACGGCCACGGCCTTTCCATATTTCTGTGCTTCCTTAAAGGCTTTCTTGGCCCACTGTCCGGTGATGATATAATCCGCTACCTTATTCTTCATCAGATTCTGCGGAATCATGGAAAACTGCAGATGTGCGCCGCCCTGCAAAAACAGTACCTTGTAGTTGTCCGGGATATTCATCAGCTCCCGCAAATCGGCCTCCGCCTCCTGGATAATCGTCTCAAACGCCTTGGAACGATGGCTCATCTCCATCACAGACATACCTGTGCCCTTATAATCCAGCATTTCTTCCGCCGCTTCTCTTAAAACCTCCTCCGGCAGCACCGCCGGACCCGCCGAAAAGTTATAGACTCTTCCCATTGCTGTTTTTCCTCCTTTTTGTCCATATTTTTGGACATCCTCACTTATCCCTTTATTTTATCTTCAGATCCGTATCGTCAAACGCATCCTGAATCGGTGCCCCCGGCGAGACCATCGGATATACTTTGTCATCGCAGTTGATCTGGCAGTCAATGACCACCGGTGTTCCCAAGGCCATAGCCTGCTCAAGCGCCGGCCGCAGCTCTTCCCGGCTGCTCACCCGGAAGGCCTTTGCCCCCATTGCCTCTGCCAGCTTCACAAAATCCACTGCATCATTTAATACCGTATGCGAATACCGTTTGCCATAGAACAGTGTCTGCCACTGACGCACCATCCCCAGTACATGATTGTTGATCACTACCTGAATCACCGGAATATTGTAGCGCACTGCCGTGGCGATCTCGTTCATATTCATGCGGAAACAGCCATCCCCGGCAATATTGATCACCGTCTTATCCGGCTGTCCCATATCCCGGCACCCCAGCTTTGCCCCCAACGCGGCTCCCAGGCCATAGCCCATCGTTCCCAGGCCACCGGAGGTGAGGAAGGTTCTGGGCTTTTTGTACTTATAATATTGTGCCGCCCACATCTGATGCTGTCCCACCTCGGTGACAATCATCGCATCGCCCTTCGTCATATCATAAATCGTCTCCACCACATAGGGGCCGGTCAACACACTCTTATCATAGCGCAATGGATACATATCCTTCATGCGCTCCACATGGTTCACCCATTCATCGTGGTTGATCGGATCCAGGCGTGCATTCAGCCTGCGCAGCACCACCCGCAGATCCCCAATGATACTGGCATGAGTGCGGATATTCTTGTTGATCTCCGCCGGATCCACATCAATCTGCAGAATCCGGGCATTCTGCGCGAACTTGGCGGCATTGCCGGTCACGCGGTCGCTGAACCGGGCTCCGGCCACAATCAGCAGATCGCACTCCGTAATCCCGTAATTGGATGTCTTCGTGCCATGCATCCCCACCATGCCGGTATACATCTCATCGGTGCCGTCGAAAGCGCCCTTCCCCATCAGGGAATCCGCCACCGGCGCCTGAATGCGGTGAGCCAGAGTCCGCAGCTCCTCCGAGGCATTCGCCAGCACTGCGCCGCCGCCCACAAAGATAAACGGCTTCTGGGCATTGCGGATCATCTCTAACGCGGTCTCAATGTCCTCATCGCGGATCGTGTCCGTCTGCCGCTCAACCGGCTCCGGCTCTGCTGCCACATATTCACAGGTCTCCGCTGTCACATTCTTAGTGATATCGATCAGTACCGGACCCGGCCGGCCGCTCTGGGCAATAGCAAATGCCCGGCGGACCACATAAGCCAGCTTTTTGATATCTTTGACGATAAAATTATATTTGGTGATGGGCATGGTCACTCCCAGAATATCAATCTCCTGGAAGCTGTCCTTTCCCAGCAGGTTCACGCCAACATTGCAGGTGATCGCCACCATCGGTATCGAATCCATGTAGGCCGTGGCAATCCCGGTCACCAGATTGGTGGCGCCGGGACCGGAAGTGGCAAGACATACTCCTACCTTGCCGGTCGCCCGCGCATAACCGTCAGCGGCATGGGCCGCTCCCTGCTCATGGGAGGTCAGCACATGGGTAATCTCTCCCTGGTGTTTATAGAGGGCGTCGTAAATGTTCAAAATCGCACCGCCCGGGTATCCGAACACGGTCTTCACTCCCTGTTCTTTCAGACACTCAATCAGGATCTCCGAGCCATTTAACACTACCGGCTCCGGAGATAATTGAGGGGAGTGCGTTTGTAAGGTGTTTATTTCTGACATCAGCTAAGCTCCTTTTCTATTTGGTAATGGGGATTCCTTGCTCTTTTCTAATTTCCCTTCAGTACTGCTCCTCTGTCTGCACTGGTGACCTGCGCGGCATAGCGTTTCAAATATCCGGATACTTCTTTTTTCTTGGGACTCCAGCCTTCTTTTCGCTTTGCCAGCTCTTCATCCGACACCTTCATATTGATGGTATTGGCGTTGATATCGATGGCGATGATATCCCCCTCCTGCACCAGGCCGATGGGGCCGCCGGCCGCCGCCTCCGGACACACATGGCCGATAGAAGCGCCGCGGGAAGCACCGCTGAAACGCCCGTCCGTAATCAGGGCTACCGAAGCCCCCAGCCCCATGCCGGCAATCGCAGAGGTAGGATTCAGCATCTCTCTCATGCCGGGGCCGCCTTTGGGTCCCTCGTAGCGGATCACTACGACATCGCCGGCCACAATCCTGCCGCCCTTGATCGCATCAATCGCCTCCTCCTCACTGTCAAACACCCTGGCCGGGCCTTCATGCTGAAGCATCTCCGGCACAACAGCCGAGCGCTTCACCACACAGGAGTCCGGCGCCAGATTACCCCGCAGCACAGCGATTCCGCCAGTGGCGGAATAAGGGTTCTCCACGGTGCGGATCACCTCAGGGTTCTTGTTTATGCATCCCTTAATATTCTCGCCCACAGTCTTTCCCGTGACAGTTATGCAATCCAGGTTCAAAAGCCCCAGCTTGCTGATCTCGTTCATCACCGCATAGACTCCGCCTGCCTCGTTCAAATCCTCCATATATGTAGGGCCGGCCGGTGCCAGATGGCAAAGATTCGGCGTTTTGGCACTGATCTCATTGGCAATATCCACATTCAGCTCCACCCCCGCCTCATGGGCAATGGCTGGCAGATGCAGCATACTGTTGGTGCTGCACCCCAGAGCCATATCCATAGTCAAAGCATTGCGAAAAGCCGCTTCTGTCATGATATCTCTGGGACAGATATTCTTCTCCACCATGTCCATCACTGCCATGCCCGCATGCTTGGCCAGCCGGATCCGCTCGGAATAAACCGCCGGAATCGTTCCATTGCCCTTCAGCCCCATACCGAGCACCTCGGTCAAGCAGTTCATGCTGTTAGCCGTATACATACCGGAGCAGGAACCGCAGGTAGGGCATACCCGGTTGGCAAAATCCTCCACATCCTCCTCGGTCATAGTCCCCGCTGCATAAGCGCCTACTGCCTCAAACATGCTAGAAAGGCTCTTTTTCTCTCCCTTTACGCGACCTGCCAGCATAGGACCGCCGCTGACAAATACCGTGGGAATATTCAGACGGGCCGCTGCCATCAGAAGCCCCGGCACATTCTTGTCACAATTAGGGACCATCACCAATCCGTCGAACTGATGCGCCAGCGCCATACATTCTGTAGAATCGGCAATCAGATCCCGGGTCACCAGAGAATATTTCATTCCTATGTGCCCCATGGCAATACCGTCACAAACGGCAATAGCAGGAAACACAACAGGGGTTCCGCCTGCCATTGCCACCCCCTGCTTGACCGCTTCCACAATTTTATCCAGATTCATATGGCCTGGGACGATCTCATTGTAAGAACTGACCACACCGATCAAGGGCCTTGCCAGCTCCTCCTCCGTATAGCCCAGAGCCCGGAACAGGGAGCGGGCCGGAGCCTGCTGTATTCCTGATTTTGCATTATCACTTCTCATAATTGGCTTTCCTCCTCTGTTGTTTTAATCTTTCTCAGATCCTTTCTGCTATCAAATCTCCCATTTGAGCAGTTCCCACCTTTGTACAGCCCTCTGACATAATATCCGTAGTCCGGTATCCTTCTGTCAAAACCTTCTGCACTGCCGCCTCAATAGCATCCGCTTCCTTATCCAGATCGAAAGAATAGCGAAGCATCATCGCCGCCGAGAGAATCGTGGCAATCGGGTTTGCTAAATCCTTGCCGGCAATATCCGGCGCCGAGCCGTGGCTTGGCTCATACATACCAAATTTGCTTTCATTTAAGCTGGCAGAAGACAACATTCCGATAGAGCCGGTGATCATGCTGGCCTCATCGGACAAAATATCGCCGAACATATTTTCCGTCAACACTACGTCAAACTGCCCGGGATTCATCACCAACTGCATGGCGCAGTTATCCACCAGCATATGCTCCAGCTTAACCTCCGGATAATCCTTCGCCACCTCTTCCACTACCTTGCGCCACAGCCGGGAAGAATCCAGTACATTCGCCTTATCCACACTGATAACACTTTTTCTCCGTTTCCTGGCAATGTCAAACGCTTTGACGGCAATCCGGCGGATCTCCGTCTCATTGTAGGTAAGAGTATCCGTGGCCTGTAAAACACCGCCCACCTCTTCGGTGTGACGCTCTCCAAAATAAAGCCCGCCGGTCAGCTCCCGCATAATCACCATATCAAAGCCCTCACCGATGATCTCTTTTTTCAGCGGGCAAGCCTCTGCCAGCTCCCGATATAAATAAGCGGGCCGGATATTGGCAAATAAATTCAACCCCTTGCGGATCGCCAAAAGCCCTGCTTCCGGCCGCAGGTTCGGCGCCACATCATACCAGCGGGAGTTACCCACGTTTCCTCCCACGGCGCCTAAGAGCACGGCATCGCTCTGCCTCGCCGTCTCCAGCGCCTCTTCCGTCAGAGGAACCCCGTAAGCGTCGATGGAGCACCCGCCCATCAACACCTCCTTATAATGAAAGGAATGCCCGTATACCCGGGCAACCTTATCTAACACCTTGCATGCTTCCCGGACAATCTCCGGCCCGATACCGTCACCAGGAATGGTCACTATCCTGCAATCCATCTTCATCTCCCCTTGCTTTTCTCAGCTTTTCACTTCCCGAAGCCACGATACTGGCGGCCCCCGTCGCGTGTTTCCTTTCATATTATCGCATTTGCCCTGATTTTTCAACATTTGGATGGGAATTTATTTAGAAAATATATACGAGATTGGAATTATGTGTATAACCTGGGGTTATCTGCACGGAGAATATTCTTCCTTTACCGGAAATTTTCCGCCATAAAAGAGTCCCGCGAACCGGACTTACGCACCGGAGCGCGGCTGCGGCAGCCGCCATCTTCCTTTGCGCGTAGCGCGCATCCTCGCGGAGCGTTTCTTGTATCACAGGACGCACTTTCCTATGATATCAAAAAGTAAGGACGTCCATGCTCTTATTGCACAAACGTCCTTATCTCTATGCTCCTTACTGAATCCACTTCCCGTCCGGCCCTACCCGGTATCCGCCGGGAACCAGCGCATCTCTTGCCA
This sequence comes from uncultured Lachnospiraceae bacterium, assembly GCA_910588125.1. Lineage (GTDB taxonomy): Bacteria > Bacillota > Clostridia > Lachnospirales > Lachnospiraceae > Brotaphodocola. Next base: position 608 of record CAJUPI010000027.1, on the reverse strand, counting down.
TCACGCCGCTCTTCAGAAAATAGTAATAATCCTCACCGATCAGCTTCCAGCCATTCTTCATCGCTTTGCCGTCTCCCTGGAAATAATACCATTTGCCGTCCTCGGTCTGTATCCACTCTTCTGAGGCCATCACGCCTTCTGCATCCAACCAGTAAAGATCATTATCCTGCTTAAAAAGCTGGCTTTGCAGCCTTCTGCCCTCATTATCCACATAATACCAGGAACCGTCATTGTCCGCCACCCATTGGCTCGTAGCCATCACACCGTCGTTTCTCACCCAATAAGGACCGCCTTCGGTATCAATCCAGGTGTCCTTCGCCACACTGCCGTCATCCAGATAGTAGAACCATTTATTATTCGTCCGTCCCCAACCCTGGGCAAAGGCCGCAGTAGTGGAAAATATAGAAAGGGCCAGCGCTGCTGCCACGACTGTCAAAAATCTCTTTTTCATACAAAGCACCTCTTTTCTCAAACATCTCCTGCCGGCTTTTGACAGCTTCATCATACTTTTTCATCGGATGTTTGTCAACGCATTTATGAAAAATTTAAGATATTCGTGAATTGTATTTTTAAAATCTACTCTCCCCGAGTCTGCTAGACTTTAGTCT